>JAJFIJ010000216.1 GCA_021775105.1 Rhodospirillales bacterium
GGGCATTCAGGCCAAGCCCGGTCCTGACCGCCTGTTCAACACAAAAGCCGTTGATCACTGGCAACATGCCCGGCATCGCTGCATCGATTAGCGAGACCTGGGTGTTGGGTTCCGCGCCAAAACCGGTTGCCGAACCGGAAAACAGTTTGGCGTTGGAATTGACCTGCGCGTGGACTTCCAGTCCGACAACCACTTCCCAATCACCCGTTTCACCTTCAATCAGATAAGACATCGGCTCACCCTCCCAGCCTGGCGGGTTTGGCATCGAAACCAGCCTGCCTTTCCAGAACACCTGCGGCCCGGAACATTGTTTCCTCATCAAACGGCCGGGCAATCAATTGTAACCCGAGCGGCAGACCTTCAGCACTTAGCCCGGCGGGAACGGAAATCCCCGGCAGACCGGCCATCGACGTTGGCACGGTGAATACATCGTTCAGGTACATCGCCAGCGGATCATCCATTTTTTCGCCAATGGCAAAAGCAGCACTGGGGGCAGTTGGTGTCAAAATGGCGTCAACACGCTGAAACGCCTGCGTAAAATCCTCGGCGATCCGGGTACGGACCCTTTGGGCTTTGACGTAATAGGCATCATAATATCCGGCGGAAAGGACATAGGCCCCGATCATGATGCGACGACGCACTTCTTCGCCGAACCCTTCGGCACGCGTGTTGGCATACATCTCATCCAGAGACTCACCATCAACCCGTAACCCGTAACGCACGCCATCATAACGGGCGAGATTGGAGGAGGCTTCAGCAGGCGCAACAATATAATAGGCAGGCAACGCATATTTGGTATGCGGCAGGGAAATTTCAACAATCTCGGCGCCCGCATCCCGGAGCATATCCGCGCCCTTTTGCCAAAGCTGCTCAATCTCGCCCGGCATACCGTCAATTACATATTCTTTGGGAATACCTATTTTCATGCCGCGTACATCGCCGCTCAGTGCGGCTGCAAAATCCGGCAACGCGACCGGTGCCGACGTTGAGTCCTTCGGATCATGCCCAGCCATAGCCTGAAGCATCATCGCCGAATCCCTGACGGTCCTGGTCATCGGCCCCGGCTGATCCAGAGAAGAGGCGAAGGCGACAATTCCCCAGCGCGAGCACCGCCCGTATGTCGGTTTCATACCCACGATCCCGGTAAACGACGCTGGCTGGCGGATCGAACCGCCGGTATCTGTGCCGATAGCCCCGAGACTGAGGTTTCCAGCCACTGACGTAGCCGATCCGCCGGATGAACCTCCCGGCACGCGATCTTTGCCATCATCAAGCTTCCATGGGCTTTTGACCGGGCCGTAATACGACGTCACGTTGGCCGAGCCCATGGCAAATTCATCAAGATTGGTTTTGCCCAGCATCACTGCACCCGCATCACGCAGATTTGCTGTGACAGTGGATTCATAGGGGGGCACAAAACCGTCGAGAATATGTGAAGCTGCAGTCGTCAGCACGCCTTCCGTGCAATACAAATCCTTGATGGCGACGGGAATACCATCCATGCCGCCAAGCCCGCTGCCACTGGCACGGCGCTGGTCGGAAGCGTTGGCCCGCTCCAGCGCAATTTCGGGCGTTTCGGTGATGAAGGCGTTAAACTCACGGTTGGCGGTCATGGCATCAAGACACGATTGTGTCAATTCAACTGCGGAAACATCTCCGCTATCGAGCTTTTCACGGGCTTCCGAGATGGCCAGTTCGTTTAATTGCGTCATTTTATTCGACCACCTTTGGAACCCTGTAGAACGTCTCATTTCCGTCAGGCGCATTGGCGAGAATTTCATCTCGATAATTGCCGTCGCTGACTACATCATCGCGTTTGAAAAGCTCCATATCGGCAACACTGGTCATCGGAGCGACACCATCGGTATCGACTTCCGAGAGTTGCTCGATCCAGCCAAGAATATTATTCAACTCGCCCGCCAACGGCTTCAATTCCGGTTCAGGAACATTAATGCGCGCAAGGAATGCGATTTTGCGAACGGTTTCCGTATCCAGTGACATGACGGGCCCTTTTACAAACAGGAGAAATTGCCAACAGCTCAATCCCGCTACGACGGCAGGTTTCGGGCGCGGAACCTAACATCCGCCCTAAATAATCGCAAGCGCAGGACAGGTCTTTTCGGGGTATAAAGGGTAATTTCGATATGTTCGGGTCTGCTTAACCAACACCCAAGATTGAGCGTATTGACGATCAGGTCCGGAAATATTTCTGAACAGCCTGCATTATGTTTTAAGCAGGAAATTCCATAACGACCTGGTCCAGGCCTGATAACTCATTTCGACACCTGCGCGCAGAGCCGCGGGAAGCGAACGGGCGAATACTTCCAGAACATCCGGTTTGCCCGCGAACCGTTTTACTGACATTCCGTCAAAACTGATCGTACCATCGTCGTAATCATAAAAGACCGTGGTTGAAACCACCTCATCAAGATCACCATCCCGGTCAACGATATCGACTGTGATCTGATAGACCGGGTTCTTTGATTTCTTGTAGGGTCCTTCAGTCATGAACATCGGAGTCACAAATTCACTGACCTTATCTTCATGCTGACACCGCCATTGCACTTCGTAGTCAGCAATTTCAAACAGTTGACCCTGCGCCTCGCTTTTACCCTCAAAGGTGATCATATACTGACATTCAGGATGCCCCGCTTTACTGACGGCTCCTTTGATCGGTTCATCCAGCGTACCATCCAGAACACCAATCAGAACGGGTTCATAAACAAATCCGATATCCTTGCCGTCCTTCTGGACAGCAACCCAGGCGCCAGGCGCCTTGCCGACCGCTTTTATTCGCTGATGTTTTTTCAGGCTTCCGATTTTTTTGCTTTTGGTCCTGGGATGGCTGCGGATATTTACGTCAGTAGTAACAATATAGTCCTGAACATGGCGTTCGACTTCAACACCCATATACTTGAACTTGCTGGCGTCCTGCGCACACACCGACGTATTCATCGCAGCCAAGGTTACGATTGCAATCACTACTTCCCGACCCCAATCAGGGGAAAACAGCCTGCCGGTCATTTCCTTCTTCAGTCTCCATTCTCTTTTGGGCCACTAAGACTCAGCAATAACAAAGACTTATACATTCTACCCTAACGACACCATCACGCCCATACCTTTTCATACCGGCATCAAACAGGTAAAACCGGGGAATGGCCGTAATTGATATCAATGAACTGAAAGCAAGGCTCCCACAGGGAAGCTGTGTGCTGGGACTGGATCTGGGGTCAAAGACAATCGGTCTCGCTATTTCTGATCCGATGCTGATGATTGCCAGCCCCCTGGAAACCATCCGCCGCAAAAAATTCACCAAGGATCTGCTCGAACTGAAGGATATTATCAAAGAGCGAGGCATCGGCGCACTGGTACTTGGCCTACCCGTCAGCATGGACGGCAGCGAAGGACCGCGCTGTCAGTCCACCCGTCAGTTCGCGACCAACGTTCTGGCGGATACGGATATTCACATTGCTTTCTGGGACGAACGTTTGAGCACCTCGGCAATTCAGCGCCTGCTCATAAACGAGGCTGACATGACGCGCAAACGCAGAGCCGAAGTGGTCGACAAAATGGCCGCCGCCTTCATTTTGCAGGGTGCCCTGGACATGGTCGGCAGGTGAGCGCGGATGGTCAGCATCGCCCTACATATCGCCCCAATCTTTTTACTGATCGGGTTGGGATATCTGCTAAATGACCGGGCCATATTCGCTGACCGGTTCTGGAACGACACCGAGCGCCTGACCTTCTATTTCCTGTTTCCCGCATTGCTGATTTATTCTATCGGCGGGGCTGACCTTGGCGGTTTGCTTAACCTGTTGCCAATGGCTGGCGCACTGATCACCGCTGCGCTTGTTGTTGCGGGCTTCGCCATACGTTTGAAACACAGCCTTTCTTCACCTCCCCTCAATATCGATGGGCCGGGGTTCTGTTCGGTGTTTCAGGGCGTCACCCGTCCGAATACTTATTTGGGACTGGCCGCCGCCTTTGCTCTTTTTGATGAAGCCGGTCTGGCCCTGATGGCTGTTGCCGTCGTTGCCATCATCCCGCTGGTCAATGTTCTGGCCGTGCTGGTCCATCAACGCTGGTCGCAAGTGCCAGACATAACCAGGCAACCACAGTCAAAATCCGATATTGCGCTTGATGCCGTTAAAAATCCGGTAGTGGCTGCGTGCCTGATTGGTGCTGTACTCAACCTCAGTGGCGTTGGTTTACCCCCGGTGATTGGCCCAACACTCGGCATCCTCGGTAAGGGGGCATTGCCGCTTGGGTTGATGGCTGTCGGTGCCGGGCTCAATTTTCACACGCTCAAGGAAGCTCCAAATCTTTATCTTGGCGTTTCTGCCGTCAAGCTTGTCATTCTTCCGACACTGACCTGGGCAATCGCTGTCATGATGGGCGTCGGTGGCATTGGCCTGACCGTTGCGGTTCTGTTTGCCGCCCTTCCCGTCTCCGCAACCTCTTATGTTATGTCACGTCAGATGAATGGCGACGGACCGATGATGGCCGCCATCGTCAGCGCTACCACATTGGCGTCACTTCTGACCTTACCGATAATCATTGCCGTTCTTTCCTGAAGCTTCGTCCTGCACGTATAGGATTGAAAATTCCGTATACGCATGCAAAAGTTGCTAATATTATTTCACGCATCTTATAAGTGTAATTGGTCAGGAGGCAATCATGAGCGACACCATCAATTTCCTCAATGTGGCGCGCTATGTGTCAAATCTTGAGCGTCAGATCAGCAAATCCGGCATCACGCTCGAACTTCGAACGGATTTTGGTTATCTGGTCAGGTTATGTGAAACCCTTCCGGACAAACCTTCCCCGACAGCCATGTTCAACCCGCTCCATCATCACATCGGTCCGGGAAACGGGTTTTGGATCAAGGGAACCAGCCAGGACGGTGAGGTCGTGCACGTCCAGGCCGTCAGGTTCGATGATTTGACGGGAACGAATCTGGCGAGAGAATTTGAAGATTTGACGGCTTTCTACCATGATCCCGTGATCAGCGCCGAAGTCGGTGAAACTTGCCTATCCAGAGCACCCATCACCAGAGCGATCTCAGGAAAAGTCTGCTACCATGGGGAAATGTGGCTAAGAGGAGGCGAACACGGATATCGAGGGCAGGATCTGCCCTCTCTGCTTTCCAGATTCATTCTGGCAATCGCTGCATCAAAATGGTCTCCCGATTTCGTATACGGATTTGGGTATGACATGCTCATAAAGAATGGAGTGATGTTAAGTTATGGATATTGGCATATGCAACCAAGTGCCGTGCTTTGGCATCGGCCAAACAGACCAAAACCACTCGATGTATGGCTTGTCTGGCTAACGGCTAAAGACCTGCGCGATCTTATCGAACACCACCCAGAACCGGGATGGCATTTTCAGCAGAAATTTCAGAAAGACACGCCAACGCCGAGGATCCATCCTGAAGCGTCAACGGAAGCAGAAGGCGCTGATAAGCCACCCACCGTGGATCGCCATCTCGTTGAGGTATAGATGCCCGAATGTGATCAAATCCAATTTTGTTTTGTTCCAGAACGGGGCTATACCCTTGTGTTATGAGGTCACTATAACGCTGGCTCGGATATTCATAGTCATATGGCTGCGCACCGATTTCATATTTCCAGTCATTTTTAAATATAGAGCGACATGCCGCACCAGCCCCTCTGCTCAATGCCATCAAGTGGCCGTCGGTTTCCCGGTATTGATAAATCATGAGATTCGGCAAAAGCTTCAATATCTGATCGCTTTTGATTAACCCACGCCCTTTGTGCCATTCATTCAGACCGTTCCGGATGAAAGGGGTGGCCGTTTCACTGCTCAGGTTATCCATGTCCCGGACGAACACAGAATCGCTGACACCAGTGTTGCGGAATTTCTGACATTTGATGATTTTACGGATAGCGACATTTTCTGATCCGCAATATTCATGCACCCAGCCATCACAATAATATTCCAGCGAGACCCGATAGCCACGCGGGAAAAAATCAAGGTAATCGAGAACTTCACTCAGTGCATGGAGATCGACATCACGAACAGACCAGCCAATATGAATTAAACCAAGGTGGTTTGAAATTTCCACACGCACGGCGCCCAGATGAAAACAAAGGCCCCGTGACGCGGTCGCAGACATATCAACAGCACCCGCCAAACAGCTGGCGAGTTGCCAGCCTCCGGTATCATCTACCCAGAACACACCATTTCTGGTCGGCCCACGGTCAAGGTAGATCCCGCTATTGCGTGCACGAAACTTTATAAACATACCTCCCCCAAGGTATATGTTCTCTTTGTTTTAACTTGCCTTCGAAAATGCCTTGATCAGACCGAAGACCCGGTCTTTGACATCCCCGTCCGGCATTTCGTTAAGCATCCGCGCGACGCGGATGGTACGGTCGGGAAGCGAGTTTTCATCATCGAAATCGGCACCCGGCGAAATATCAGTCTGATCCAGACCTTCAAAGAAGTAGGTGACCGGAACACCCAGCGCATTTCCGATCGCCCAGAGTCGGCTTGAACTGACCCGGTTAGTGCCATTTTCGTATTTCTGAACCTGTTGAAAACTGATTCCCAGCCGCTGTGCAAGACCATCCTGCGTCAGGTTTTCAGCCAATCGGGCTTGTCGTAAACGGCGCCCGATTTCGGCGTCGAGATTGCTAGTAACACCCATAATTCCTCCTGTTTCTATCTGTAAAACCCTACTCCGATCCAAATGCAGATCGCAATAGCATTCGGGTTAACACGTATGAATGAGGGTACAGTTCAGCCGTTGACACCCATCGCAAAAATTGCAATTCCTCCGACGGCAATCAGAGCCGGACGCCAATATAGACCAAGGCTCCCACCGATCAATCCCCGGCTGATCAGCCACAGTCCGCCTGCAATTTTGGCGAAGGCCAGCAACGCCCAGCCAAGTCCATCACCCGGATGGACAAGCGCCGGATTGGCAACAAAAGCCAATGGCACAATGTACAATCCGACGCCCAGCCGCATCGCATGACCAGCAACCGGGACCCACGGTGTCTTCGCCATGCCGGCGGCGATGAAAACTGTTCCACAGACTGGCGGCGTAATCGTCGACAGCAACGCATACCAGAAGACAAACAAATGCGCCTGCAAGGCAGGCAACCCCAGTTCCTGCAATGCCGGACCGGCAACGGAAACACAGATGACATAGGCTGCCGTCGTCGGAACCTCCATGCCAAGGATCAAGCAGGCAATCGCCGTCAGCACTAGCGCTCCCCAGAGATTGCCGCCGCTTAACGAAATAATTGCCGATGTCACCTTAACGCCCAGGCCCGTCATGTGCAGAACCCCGATAACAATACCGGCACACAGAATGATCGACGCGATTGAGGCGATTTGTCCCGCTGCATTGACGGACCCGCTCGACAACCTCTCGACCCAGCGGCGCAGTGAAAGCCTGCCGCTTGCGTCAGCCAGCAGAAGCAGTGCCGCCGCACCAATTGCAATCCCGGCCGCGTATTGTGGTGTCACACCACTGCCAAACAGCATGGCCAGAAGAATTCCGAAGGGCACGGCAAAGAACGGTGCCGTGGTAAAGACTTCCTTGCGAGTCGGCAAATCTTCGGGGCTCATGGGTTTCAGGGAATACAATCTGGCGAACATATCAACACCGACCCAGGCAGCAACGAAAAACAGGATCGCAGGCAAAACTGCTGCCTGCATGATATCGGTGTAGCGAACCCGCAACAGTTCGACCATGACAAATGCTCCGGCCCCCATCAGGGGCGGCATGATCTGTCCGCCACTTGACGCAACCGCCTCAACAGCCGCGGCCAGAGAGGGTGGGTATCCGAGACGCTTCATCGTCGGCAGGGTGATCGCCCCGGTCGAGGCGACATTGGCGGATGCCGATCCTGAAATGGACCCAAAGAATGCCGAAGACAGGACCGACACCTTTGCTGCGCCCGCCCGGTAACGTCCGGCCAACGAGGTCGCCAGTGACATGAATCCCTGCCCGCCTTCACCGGCTCCGACGAACGCGCCAAGAATCACAAACACCGCAACAACATTGACTGAAACGCCGGTGAGCTGCCCCCAAATTCCGCCTTCCGTTATGATCAGAGTGCCAAACAGGCTGGATAACGGCAGACCCGGGTGGCCAAATTCACCGGGCAAATATTCCCCGAACATACCGTACAACAGAGCAACGACGGCAACTGATGGCAGCGCCAGTTTGATTGCCCGTCGGGCCATTTCGAGAACGACAACAATCAGCACACCGGCCAGAACGAACTGAAGTGTTCCTTCCAGTGAACCATATTGTTCATCCAGAAGTTCCCACTGGGCAACGATGTAGAAGCATCCTCCGATACCAAGTGCGCAGAGAACCCATCCTGACCAGCGGGCCATACGGTTTTCCTCGGCACTCAAAATGAATACCCAAGGCAGCGCCATAGCCATATGCAATGGCCGGGCGACAAGATTGGGAACCAGACCGGAAAAGATCAGATAAAGATGAAACAGAACGACAATGGCCGCGAACAACGGCACACCATAGCGCCCCGCGTTCACGGCCATTACCCCGAATTCCTGTCTTCAGAACCAGATTACGGTTTCAGATGATCGGCAATCTTGATTCCCGCTTCATTGTAATACCGTAACGCGCCCGGATGCAGCTTGCCACCCATGGTCGACAGCAGTACCGCAGAAACGCCGTTCCACCACGGATTGGTCTTCCCCATGGCCGCCTTCTGCTCCCAATACGTACGGGTCAGCTTGTAGGCCGTCTCGGCATCCATGGCCGTCGTCGTATAGGCGGCGACCGGCAGCGATGTCGTTACCACATCCGAATCAACACCGGGATACGTTCCGGCTGGAATAACAATGCGGGTACGCTTGGTCTGCTTGACCTGTTCTTCGGTCATGGACAACAGACGGACTTTCGATCCGGCGGCGGCTTCAATCACGTTCGGTGCCGGATAAGACCCAGCCGTCGCAAATCCGTCAACCTTGCCATTCTTAAGCGCCGGCACGGCAGCATTAAGTTCGACCTTGGCCAGCTTGACCTTGCCTTCAAGTCCGAACGTCTTGAAGTTCTTTGCCGCTTCCTTGGCACCGAAGCTGCCCTTGCCGATGATGAAGGTTTTGCCGTCGAGATCGGCAAACGTCTTGATGCCGGATTTTTCACTGACCACGTATTGCATGGTCAGGGACGGAATCACAAACAAACCACGGATGTTCTTGTAGGCGTCCAGCGGTTTGAACATTTTTTTACCGGCCTGCGCCAGCTTGATCAGCACCGGTGGCGTCGTGAAAACATAGTTGCCTTTTCGCTTGGCCGCTTCCTTGACGTTCTGAACGGAACCCTGACTTTCCTCAACAGTAACGATGATACCGCCCTTGGTGCCTGCCTTCATGGCTTCAGAAATCTGCACGGCCATCTGATAATACGACGATGTGGATTTTGCCGATTTGTACGTCACGCGGGTTTCCGCGCTGACACCGGATCCGATCATCAATGTTGCAGCGGCAGCCATTATCGGTAAGATTTTTTTCAACATTCAGTGACTCCGTTTGATTGATATATTTCCCGCACGATCAGCGGATGAAAATTCAGGTTGAGGACGTTATCACTGGCATCTCTGCGATGCCAAGACTTTAGCTGACATAACCCAGAAGTTTCAGCAGTTCGCCCGTTTTGCGCAAAAAACTCCGGTGTGCAACATCGTCGAACGTCGAATACCAGATGCCGGGCTCAATATCCACCGGCGAAACATCCCAGGCTGTATCCATGCAGGCCTGCATGATCTCATTGTCCGGATCAACACCGGCAACCCGGAAGATGCCCCGGGCCTGATGGGCGGTATCAGATATGATGTCTTCGCAGCGAATCTCCAGATAACGGCTGGGGTGTTCACGACCGAACTGGCGGGCGGACCCGATGGCCCGGTTCCAGGCCTCGCCGAAAACTTCGGCGAAGCTGTTGAAATCCGGAAATTGCCGGGGAAAATCACCTTTGCTGATTCCCAGATTGAACTCCCAGGCCGAAACCGCTTCGTCGCGCCCGTCACGGACAACGTGGATAACCTGAGCCTCGGGCAGCAAGCGACCCAGCAGGTTCAGCGAAAGAACATGTTCAGGCGTTTTCTCGGCGATACAGGTAACCGCGGGATCGGTCTGCCAGCGAATGAACGCGAGGCCGATTGCCGTGCGCAACAGGTGATCAACATCTTCGAATGTATGTCCCGCCGCATTGCCCGGAAGCCCCGCCAGCTGCAGACGGTTACCAATCTTTTCGCCTTCGGAATTGTATTCATTGATGGCCGTGGCGATTTTCGGGAACAACACATCGGTGAAATGTCCCTCGCCCTTGGCGCAGATTTTCGGATGGGCATCAAGCAACTGCTGGACCCACGCCGTCCCCCATCGTGTCGCGCCGACAATCAGCACAATCCGCTTGGAAAACACCTCATGCAGCTGTTCCTGAATATCCCCGAAATCGTCCATGTGATACTAAACATTCTGTTGACGTCGACAGGGCACTTTAACCAGTGATAGCACGGCAAGAAAGGAGAGACTCCAATCACATCAGACTTCACCCAATGCGCTCCATTCATACTGCCTGAGACGATCAATAATCCCTGATACATCTGCCTTCTTTTGAATTGCCTGCACCGCCTCTTTGCCGGTTCCCGGAGGCCCGACAAATACAGCACCGGTTATTTGACCATCCTTGACAAACAACCGACGCCGGATGTTTTCAGCTTCATCAATTTCAACAATTTCCTCGATGTCCTGTTCTGCCTCAAGGGAGCCAAATCCCTTAACATCGATACCTTCCATTTTCAGGCTGACAAGGGTACTTGGTGGAACATAAGAGGCTTCCTTACCAAACAGCGTGGCCGCCGCAACAGCAGCTTGTGCTGTACCAACGGCCCAGAGCCCCCCAACAGCCCCCGGCAATTCAGCAACGTCGCCGACCGCAAATATGTGTTCATCAGTCGTCTTCATGGATGCGTCGACAACAACGCCACGGTTGACCTCAAGGCCACAATCAGCCGCAATCCGGGCATTGGCACGGACTCCGGCGCACGCGACATAGATATCGGCCTCAAGCGTTTCTCCATTTGTTAGCTCGACGCCTTCAACGCGGACATCTCCCTTAACAGCGGCAACCGAAGCACCTGTCACCACCACGATTCCCATATCCTCAAGAAACTTCCTGAGAATCGCACTCCCTTTCTCATCAAGTTCCCGGTTCATCAATCTGTCAGATCGCTGAATAATGGTCGTTTTCAAATTCAACCGACGAAGCGCATCCGCAGCTTCAATGCCGAGAACACCACCACCGAGAACCACCGCCCTGTCGCATCCTTTTTCCTGGCGCCATGCCCGAATGGCCTGAGCGTCAGTTGCATCTCGCAGGACGAAACAGCCGGGCAGATCGCTGCCATCGGCTGGTGGCAGAATGGCACTTGACCCTTGTGCCAGTATCAGGCGGTCATAGGGAACGACATCTCCGGTGCCAAGATCAACCTCTGATTTTTCACGGTTTATCCGCGTCACCTGCGTATTCAGCCAAACGTCGATCTGTTTTTTCTGGTACCAGTCAGGCGCCATCAGATAAAGGTCATCAAGCCCTGTGCGGCCATACAACAAGCGACCTATTCCCATACGATTGTAAAACGGATGATTTTCCTTGGCGATAACATCAATTTTGCATGACGCACTTAAGCGACGGACTTCATCTGCCGCGGCCATCCCCGACGTCCCGTTGCCGATAATCACAACGCGCTGAATACCGGTTTCCTCACCAAGGTCGACCTGATCAACTGGAGGAGGAGGTTCAGGCAGGTCACCGGGGTCCATCTCCAGATCAATGGTGACACCGCCACCAACGGCCTTGCAGACGCAGGCCATCCGCGCCCGCCCTTCCAATCCAAGTCGTCGCAAGGTTGCCAATTCGTCATCGCTGGGCGGACTCAGGTTCTCCATTCCGTCAACGATAGCAATCGCGTCAGCTCCACACATACCCATGCGACAACCAAAATCCTGTGTCAGGCCCGCGGACTCAATCCCTTCCAAAACCGTACGACCGGGGTCAACGGCAAAGCTGCGGCCAGATGCCTGCTCGAAAACCAGATCCCCGGCGGCTCCAGCTCCACCTGCGCGGACAGCATCAACCTTGACTCCTACCCGGGGTTGGGCATTTGTCGTGTTCATATCGAGAAAATCGCGCTCTGCCGACATGCCGTTCAAAACAACCCGCACAGCAACCAGAACCACAACGCCAAGAAAAATCTCATCCGCCCATGGTGCCGGAGTCAAATCAAATAGCTTTGCAAGCGTCCCGATGATGCCTTCGGCGGTATACGAATAGAAAATAACCAATGCCGACATCGCCGACATGGCGGCAACACGATAATCGGAAATACGTATAAAAATCCGCACCGCCATATAAATACCGAGTGTGGTGACAATCCATCCGCCAAGATGGAGAAAATAGGCAACCAACCCGGTTGTCGCAGGATCAACCGCCGTGAAAAAACCCAGCGCGAATCCGGGTAACCCAGCAACAAAAAATTTCTTGTGCCCGGCATACCAAAGATCAGAATCAGAAAGGTCACTGAGAAACGCCGCGCGGGGATTGAAATCATAACAATTTTTCTGACAACCGACACAGGTCGGGCAATACCCGTTCTTCACCGTGAACAGAGGTGCGTGTCCATAGGCTTTCTGTATCGGAGCCAACGGGCAAAACGTTCCGCACCAACCGCTGCGTCCCTTGAACAAAAACCCGCCAATCAACGCCAGAGCCAGTGCTCCAAACACCAAAGTTAGAAGCGCTGCTGGCTCGCTGTTGAAATAGACGTGGCGAAGACTGACCAGAAAGAAGAAAATCAAGACCGAAAGAAAATAGGCAAGATTTTTGAATCTTACCGGTAAAGTTCTCTCTTGTGAAATCCCCAGACTCCGGGGGATTTGATTTAGCAATGCCATCGGGCAAATCTGGCGCCATATTCCCGGCGCAACCGCAAACAACAAAGGTAACGAAGGAACAAGTACTTTCCAGAACAGCCCGAATCCGGCCTCAGGTTTTGCCCAAACCAGCCATGCTACACCTAACATCACAACAAAGGTCGCAACACGAAACGCCAACCAGAACCAGTTTGGGATTCGCGTCGGCATTTCAAGATAGCTGGGAAAGGGTTTATCAGTTAAATTGTTTTGATTAACGGCTTCGCTCAAGATTTACTCTCCTAACGTATTAACCGGATGCAAGTCCGGTAGTCCAGCGGAGCCGCATGGACAAAATTCGACCAAGATCAAACAAAAGCTGTCGGGCGATAGCCGGTTCCCACGCCGCAAGCGTTTCGAAATTCTCACGTGTCACTCGGACTGCACTGCCCTGAACACGAGCACGGATGGTTGCGCTTCGAGGTGCCCTGTCAAAAAAAGAAATCTCGCCAAATACTGATCCTTCCGAAATTGTCGCAAGAACAGTCTCACCATCAACACCATCAATGACGACCTCGACTTCTCCGCTGGTCAGAATGTAAAACGAGTCATCCTTGTCTCCAACCTTGATCAAGTTTTCACCGGAACGGAACTGACGTGTTTCCACCAATTTCAGAACACGCCCCCAGTCCTCCTCAGAAAGATCCGCAAGCAGTGTGATTTCATCAAGAGAAATGTCTGGTGTTGCGGCAGCAGAATAATCAAATAATCCCATTATTTTCCTATGGATACTTACCTAATGCAGGAATGAAAATTTATGCACAGGTATACACGGAAGTCCAACGGAACCAGCTAATATTATGTTAAAACACGTTAAATGATTTTACCGGACATGAAATTGCCCGCCTGAAACGGCATCGCATGCTTGAACCCTACTCATCAGAACCCTATAGTGCCGCCTCATGAACACCCACGATTTTGACGCCTTGAAATACCGACAACGCCATCTTCTCGGCATTGAAGGCCTGTCCCCCGTTGAAATTACCTGCTTGCTGGATCGGTCAGAATCCTACGTCGAACAGAACCGCCAGACGGACAAAAAGAAATCCGTGTTGCGCGGGCGCACGATCATCAATCTGTTCTTTGAAGATTCGACCCGCACCCGCACATCTTTCGAGCTCGCTGGCAAGCGTCTCGGCGGCGATGTCATCAATATGTCGGTGTCCACCAGTTCGGTCAAAAAGGGGGAAACGCTGGTCGATACCTCAATGACGCTGAACGCCATGCATCCGGATGTTCTGGTTGTCCGTCACCCGCAATCCGGTGCCGTCAAACTGTTGTCCGAAAAAGTTAATTGCGCGGTCATTAACGGTGGTGACGGGTCACATGAACACCCGACGCAAGCCTTGCTGGATGCGCTCACCATTCGCCGCAGACGCGGTCATCTGGATGGATTGACCGTAGCCATCTGCGGCGACATTCTGCATTCACGGGTTGCCCGCTCAAATATTCACCTGCTCAATACGATGGGTGCGCGGGTCCGTCTGATCGCACCGGAAACCCTGCTGCCAACCGATGTCGCAAAAATGGGTGCGGAGGTCTTTCATGACATGAAAGAAGGCCTTCGAGATGTCGACATCGTGATGATGCTGCGCCTGCAACGTGAACGCATGCATGGCAATTTCTTCCCCAGCATTCGCGAATATTTCCACTTCTTCGGTCTTGATTACGAAAAGCTGGGTGCGGCCAAGGACGATGCTTTGATCATGCATCCCGGACCAATGAACCGGGGCGTTGAGATTGATTCAGAAGTTGCCGACGATTTCGGTCGCAGCGTTATTCGCGAGCAGGTCGAGATGGG
>JAJFIJ010000217.1 GCA_021775105.1 Rhodospirillales bacterium
CGGTTTTGGCAAAGGCGATCAGTTTTTCAGCAAACTCATCGTGTATGGATTTCTGCACCAGCAAGCGTGACCCGGCGATACAGGTTTGCCCGGTTGCCGCAAAAATACCGGAAATCGCGCCTTTGATGGCGTTGTCCATATCACAGTCATCGAAAACAATATTGGGCGATTTACCTCCCAACTCCAGACTGACGCGTTTCAATCCCGCCGCCGCTTTTTCGTAGACCTTGGTGCCACTCAAGGGGCCGCCGGTAAAGGTGATCTTGGCGATATCATCATGGGTAACCAGCGCTTCGCCCGCTTCCGGACCAAAGCCGGTAACAACATTGACGACACCTTTCGGAAAGCCCGCCTGCTCAACCAGCTTGACGAACTCCAGCGTCGAGGATGAGGTAAATTCGGAGGGTTTGATGACCACGGTATTCCCCGCCGCCAGCGCCGGGGCCATTTTCCAGGCGACCAGAAGCAACGGAGAATTCCACGGCACGATCATGCCGACCACGCCCAACGGTTCGTGGGTCGTGTAGGTAAAATGGTCGGCTTTATCGATCGGCAGGACGGCCCCTTCGATCTTGTCGGCAAGTCCGGCAAAATAGTAATACCATTGCGGGATATATTTGAGCTGCATACCCATTTCAGCGATCAGTTTGCCGTTATCACGAACTTCCATTTCGGCCAGATGCTGGGCGTTCTCGGCAACCAGATCGCCAAGGCGTCGCAGCAGGTGACCGCGTGCCGTCGGCGTCAACTTCGGCCATTCACCCGTGTTGAAAGCGGTTTTGGCGGCACCAACGGCACGGTCGACATCTTCCGCGCCGCCACGCGGCACCAGCGCCCAGGGTTGGCCGGTAAAGGGGTTGAAGGATTCAAAATAATCGCCCGACGCCGGGTCGGCCCAATCACCATTAATATACATACGAAGCTTTTCAAGATCGGCCATAAAGCCCTCCCGTCGGATTTTAAAAATTGCCAGATGTAGTCTTAAAGGATTGCATCGTCTCCGAGCAAGGCCTGGCGGAAACGATTTTTCAGATGCACGCCGTCTTTCGAGGGCAGAACGAAATCAAGCTTTTCGGCGCGCACCTTGATCACGTGATAGACGGGTCCCGGTGCTTCCAGAATAACCGGCAATGCGGCCTCAAATTCCTCATCCGTGCATACGGTATCTGTGGTTGGAATCCCGCACGATGCAGCAACGCCCGCCAGATCGGTTTTCGCCGATGTATGGGTTGATTGCATCCCGGTTTCGCCGTAGCGTTCATTATCAATCGTACAGATTGAAAGATTCTGTGGGGCTTGCAGAGCAACGGTTGCGAAGCTGCCCATGCCCATCAGGGTTTCCCCGTCACCGGTAATCACCAGAACACGCCGGTCCGGTTGCGCCAATGCCAACCCCAGACCGATGGATATGGCACCTCCCATCGCCCCCCAGAGCGGGAAATTCAGGTCCCGATCTCCGGCCGAGGTGATATCCCACGCGGTTGAACCGAGACCCGCTATGACCAGCATGTCGTCATCTGAACGGGTCAATCGCTTGACGACTTCGCGGCGACGGAGCGGGTAGGTATCGGATCGTTTGTCGTTCATCTTGCCCCCCTACTTGCCGAACGTCTTTACCGGCATCAGACGCTGATGTAGCAATAAAGCCGACATACTGCCACCCGTATACGCCTGATCCAGCGTTGCCGCCGCCATCGCCCCAACATCATCGGGAGACGTCGCCGTTAAAGTCTGAACACCCGCTGTATTCAACTGGCTTTCTGTCGTCTGCCCCATTGGGTACTGCCAGGGGTTAAATTCGTGCCACTGCCCGCGCATGGTGACAAACAGGGGTAGCGGGAACTGACATGTTTTGCTGAGTGACAGCATGTTGATGCAGTTGCCAACGCCCGACGACTGCATCAATAATGCGCCGCGCTCCCCGCCAAGCCAGGCCCCGGCAAGAACTGCAATGCCTTCTTCTTCCGTTGTCAGGGCAATGGCGCGTATGCCCATGTCGGCAATACAAGCCTCTATCAGCGATGCATGGCCAGCATCCGGGACATAAACAACCTGACGAACATCGGCCTGCTGGAAGGCGTCAAATATCTGTTTCCACCAATCCATCCCTAACGCTTAACCTTCCGAGATTTTAAGTTCGTCGGCGGCTGCGGGATCGAGTTGCCAACCCGACTGGGCGCGTTGCCAAAGTGTATAGACACCAAACGCAATAACGATGGTCGCCAGTACAGGCCGCGCAACGCCCCCCATCATCATTAACGGCACGGCGACAGAAAAACAGGCGACCGGCAGATAGACCAGTGTCCATTTTTTTGTCCCACGATAATTCTGATAAATCGGGAAAGCTGCGGAAAAGACCGCGATGATCAGGAAGAACAGTGCCCAGGGCCGGGTTACAAACAGTGTCAGATCAGTCGAAATCGCCATGCTTCGGGCAAGGTTCAGTTCGGCGATATTGCCAAGCACAACGCCGAGGATCATTGGTGCCAGAGGAAACCCGAAGTGGCGCATCAAAAACCCGAGAATGCCGAACCACAAAAGTGTCCAGAGATCGAACTCAATGTTATTGATGGCAAAAACGCCAATACCGCAGAGCCCGAGAATGATCGCTGCCAACATGTACATGCGGATTCTGGTGACCAGAACAAACACACGGAGCATCACCGACTGCAATCCGAGCATCATGAAGGTCGCACCAAAAAACGCCAAAAAGATTGAATAGGACAGTACAGGTTCTTCGGCGATGAACGACGGGCTTGGCACGACATCGTGAATAAGAAGTGCACCCAGCATTACCGCCGCGGTTACGTCGCCCGGAATCCCGAGCGCCATCAAGGTCATCAAAGCGCCACCCTCAACGGCATTGTTGGAACTTTCAGGGGCGATGATGCCTTCCGGCGTGCCTGTGCCAAATTTCTCCGGGTTTTTGGAGGTTTTCTTGGCCTGATCATAGGCCAGAATATTGGCGATTGAACCGCCTGCGCCCGGCAAAACCCCCGTGAACACGCCGATCAAAGAAGAACGGATCAATAATGTCCAGTGCCTGGCGATCTCGCGAATTGCGCCCATATGCTCGATCCGAACGCTGACGGTTCCATGATCTGACAGGGATTTTTTCGCCGCGGCCGGATCCCTGATATCGTGCAGCAATTGAGAAAACGCAAACAGGCCAATCAGAACGGCAATAAAATCGAACCCCGAAAGCAGTGAATCGAGACCAAAATCCAGCCGCGCCATGCCGACCGCTTCGTCTTCACCGACGGCGCGGACCAGCAACCCGACGGCGCCTGCGATCAACCCCTTGACGAGGTTTTTACCGGCCAGACTGGCGGTAATTGTCAGTGCGAACATGACCAGCATAAAGTAATCCCAAGGCTGGAATTCGAGACCAATGCGCGCCAGTTGAGGGGCAAGCGTCATCAGCAAGGTGGCGCTGATGATCCCGCCAAAGAACGAAGACCACACACCGATCCCGAGCGCCAGACCGGGCTTGCCCGCCCGTGCCATCGGGAAACCATCAAACGTTGTCGCGACAGAAGAGGGCGTTCCCGGGATTCCCGTCAGAATCCCCGCCATCAGGCCACCTGACAGCCCCCCAACCAGCACACTTACCATTGTCGCCAAGCCCTGAACGGCGGGCATGCCAAAGGTAAAAGGCAGGGTCAAAACAACGGCCATGGCGATGGTAAAGCCGGGGATAGCCCCGGCGATCAGGCCACCGGCAACCCCGACCACCATCAACAACACGGTCTGGATTGTCGCCAGTTCGTTAAGAGCCGCAAGAACGTTATCGATTACCAAAATACAGACTCCGCCTCACGAAAACGGTGAAAAGATCATGCCGGGAGGCAGCAAAACGCCAAGCCCGTAGGTAAAAATAGCCCACATACCGCCCACGGTAGCCAATGCCAGCGCGGCATGAACAAGCATATCCCTTGGTGCGAACCCACCAAGAAAACTCATCAGCAGGAAAACAAACAAAACGCCGCCGATCAGGCTGCCAAACACAGGCAGCGTGAGCAGGAAGGCAAAAAACAGGACAAAACAGATGATCGGGTTTTTCCAGTATACCAACCATCCTTTGATTCCGGGGGCGCGGTCAGCAGTTCCTTCATAAAACTCACCAGACCCGTCCTGAATCGACTGGACAAGATAAATCGCGCTCAGAATTCCAAGCGCAATGATGATCACCCGGGGCCAGGCTGACGGTGCCAGAACACCATAGTCAGCCGTGCGAATACTGAATGTTGACCAGAAAAGAATGCCGCTCGCCAGCAGCAGCACGATAGCGATAACGGCGTCTTGGTTAAGACGTTTCATCAATATCTCGATTCCAATGGGAAACTACAGACTGATCTGGTTCGGGTGTTGATTTCACCCGAACCAGATTTTTCAGTCAGGCCGTGGACACCCTATTTCTTCCACATACCGATTTCGATGGCGACCTTTTCGTGTTCGGCATAGGTCTTGTCAGCCCAGGCGCGGAAATCATCCGGACCGACCCATTTGATGCCCGTACCTTTGGCATCCATCTGTTTTTTCAGATCAGCATCTTCTGCCGCTTTTTTAAAGATACCGGCCCACATGTCGATGACATCCTTGGGCGTTCCCTTAGGCGCGACAATTCCACGATCAAGCGCATAAACCATATCAACGCCGAGTTCTTTCAACGTCGGCAAATCCGGCACATGCGGGGACCGCTCGTCAGACGCAATGGCAAATGCCTTAACTGATCCACCCTGAATGTGCTTGCGATTGGCAGCAACGTTAATTCCGCCCAGATCAATAGCGCCGGATAGCAGAGCCTGTGTCCGTTGGGCCGTTCCGTCATAGGGAACAAACTTGAACTTCATGCCGGTCTTGGCCTCCAGAATCAGCCAGTAGAACTGACTTGTCGATCCGAACGTCGCGCCAACGGTATATTTTCCAGGTGCCGCCAGAACAGCCTTCTTCATTTCTGCAAAATTTTTCCACGGAACCTTTGTTGACCCGCCGACAATATCAGGCGTCGAGGTCAGCAGAGACACGGTCTCAAACCCGTTATAGTGAAAATCGATACGCTTGTTCAGATAGCTGGTGATGGCGCTCTGGTGAATGGCAAACAGTGTGCACCCGTCGGGTTTGGCCTTGGCCGCTTCCTTGGCCCCCTTGTTTCCACCCTGTCCACCAACCGTAACCACCTTGATCTTTGGTGTGACATCAAGTCCCTGGATGGTTTTTTCGAAAATTGAAAACAGAACATGCGTCCCGCCACCCGCTTTCCAAGGCACAATCAGCTTGGCTGTCTTGCAGGGAACGATTGCAGCTTCCGCAGACGCCAGACCAAAAGACCCAACCATCAAGGCGGCCCCTGCCGCCAATCCCAACTTAAAGATATTCTTCATTTTGTTCCTCCCTAATGAACTTAAAAATTCCAGTTGAATACCACACTAACCTATTTGCTGGTATTCGGAAGCGCTGAATATCACTCTTTATCAACATTCAACTCAACATATTGGCCTCGTCTTCGAGCCGTGGTATACACTATCCCAATAACAAACCTATTTCACCTAATCTTTTTCAGCACTACCCTGATCTATGTTCAACCCTGCACAATAGTGACAATCCTGAAGGAAAACGGCCTCCATGCGAAACCTTGAACTTCCCGGTCGATCAACCGTCCACGCACGCAATGGCATGGCGGCAACATCTCATGTTGTTGCCACATCTACGGCGATCTCAACGCTGCAAAAAGGCGGCAACGCCATGGATGCCGCCGTCGCCGCTTGTGCCGTTCAATGCGTGGTCGAGCCGGAATCGACGGGAATCGGCGGCGACAATTTCTGCCTGTTTTCACCGGAGGGTTCTGATGAGATCGTCGCCTTTAACGGATCGGGCAAAGCCCCGGCAGCGGCAACGGCTCAGTGGTATATCGATCAGGGGATTACCGAAATCGCACAACAATCACCTCATTCCGTGATTGTACCGGGCGTTATCGATGCGTGGGACCAACTTGTCCGGGCACACGGCACTATGGATCTTGGCGAACTGCTGCAACCGGCCATCGCGCTGGCCCGTGATGGTTATGTGATTACGCCACGTGTCGGTGCCGACTGGGAAAGTCAGAAAGGGTTGCTTGCCAACGACGCCAATGCGGCCAAACGGTTCCTTCCCAATGGTCGTCCGCCGCGTGTCGGCGAGATTCACCACCAGCCCGAACTGGCGGAAACTCTTCAGAAAATCGCCAATCATGGACGCGATGCTTTTTATACGGGCGACGTTGCCGAAGACATTGTCAGCTATCTGCAAAGCCTTGGCGGGCTTCACACCATGCAGGATTTTGCTAATACCCAGGGTGACTTTGTCACCTCGATCAAGAGCGATTTCCGGGGTTACGATGTTTACGAATGCCCTCCCAACGGACAAGGTGTGATCGCCCTGTTATTGCTGAACATTATGAAGGGTTTCGATACTGAAGGTGTTGATCCGCTGTCCGTCGAACGGCTGCATCTGGAGATTGAGGCCGGTCGTCTAGCCTATCAGGACCGTAATTTTTTCCTCGCCGACCCGACCCAGGCCGATGTGCCGGTCGACTGGTTATTGTCAGAAGAACATGCCGCCGATCTGCGAGGTAAAATTGACCCGGATCGCGCCATGACCGACCTGCCCCCTCCGACCATCCCCAAACACGAAGATACGGTTTACATTACCGTTGTTGATAAGGACAAGAACGCCTGTTCGTTCATCAACACACTTTTCCATAATTTCGGCAGCGTACAGCTGGCACCGAAATCAGGTGTCATGCTGACCAATCGGGGACAGGGGTTCGTGATCGACCCCGATCATCCCAACTGCATTGCCCCCAACAAGCGACCCATGCACACCATCATCCCCGGCATGCTGGTAAAAGATGGCCGGGCACAAATGCCGTTTGGCGTGATGGGTGGACATTATCAATCGTTCGGTCATATGCATTTTCTGACCAGGCATTTAGATTTTGGCAAGGACCTTCAGGAAGCCATGGACCTGCCGCGCCTGTTCCCCGAACCTGGCACAGGTGCGGTTGACGTGGAAGGCGGGTTCTCCAGTGATGTTGTCGACGGCCTGAAAGCAAAAGGCCATACCATCACGCGCCCCGCCAAACCCATCGGCGGATCACAGGCGATACGTATAGATTGGGAAAACAACACATTAACCGGCGCATCCGATCCGCGAAAAGACGGGTCCGCAATCGGTTATTAACGTCGGCTGTCAGCAAATAATCAGTGCGCCATCAGGACCGGCAAGGTGGCCGTCTCAATAATATGCTGGGTGACGCCGCCCATAATAAGTTCACGACGGCGAGAATGGCCGTAACCGCCCATCATCAGCGAATCGGCCTTGATCAAACCCGCCCGATTAAGGATCACCTCACCGGCATTTGAACCAGAGGTCTCGATTTTCTCAATTTCGGCGCTGACATCGTGCCATTTGAGATATTCAATCAATTCGGCACCGCTGAGGCGGTCTGCCCCCCTTTTTTCCGAACTGACAATCGATACCTTTTCAGCATTCTGCAGAATACCCATACCGAGCGAAACAGTTCGTGAGGCGCGCGAATCACCATTCCAGGCGATGGCGACATGTTTTCCAACCTTACCTGATTTGACCTCAGGCACCATCATCACCAACTTGCCGGTTTCCAGAAGGGCCGCTTCGAACGTATTGACGCCAAAATTTGAATCATGATCAGGCTGGGCGACAACAATCAGGTCCGCGAGACGTCCACGCATGGAAACCACACTGGCTTGAGCCCCCGTCTTCTCACACCATGAAATGCTGATCTGGTCATCGGCAGTTGACGGGTTTTCCGTCACCAGAAGATTATGACTTTGACAATAGGCATCAAAAACTCCGCGCAAACGACCTTCCTCTTCAGCCGCACTTGCGGTTGCAGCCTCAAGAATCGATTTCTTCATGGACGCTGTGATCATCAGTGTGCCGTAGGGCAGCATATCCTTGGGCTGGGAGCGTGAATGCACGACCTCTACGTGCGCGCCGGTCACCTCAGCCAGTGCCAACGCATGATCAAGCAACCCTTCGCCTTTTCCGTCCCCGCGCACGGGAACCATGATTTTTCTGATCGCCATAACCCGCTCTCCAGTATTGGACGGCAGCATTGTAACTGCCGTCCATTTTTATGACCTTGACCTAGAACAGACCTTCGATCTGACCGTCCTTGTTCAGGTGAATATTGTCTGCGGCCGGGACTCGCGGCAGACCCGGCATGGTCATGATTTCACCGGTGACCACGACAACGAACTCTGCCCCCGCCGACAAACGAAGTTCACGGACCGGAACGATATGGCCCGTCGGCGCGCCCTTGGCGGTCGGATCAGTCGAGAAACTGTACTGGGTTTTTGCCATGCAAACCGGGAACTTGCCGTATCCACCAGCCTCAAGTTCTTCGAACTGGCGCATAACCTTGGCGTCGACGGAAATATCCTTGGCCCCATAGATTTTTTTGGCGATTGTGCGAACTTTCTCAATCAGTTTCATGTTATCCGGATATAGTGGCTTGAATTTGGATTTCCCCTTGTCCGCCAGCGCTGCAACATGTGTCGCCAGTTCTTCCGTACCCTTTCCGCCGTCTGCCCAATGCGAACAGATGATGGCTTTGGCACCCAGTTTTTCAGCCGCTTTCTTGACGGCGTTCAGTTCTTTTTTGGTGTCGGTGATAAAACTGTTAATCGCAACAACAGCGGGAACGCCAAACTGTTTCAGGTTCTTGAGATGCCGCGCCATATTGGAGCAGCCGGCAGTGACCGCCTTGACGTTTTCTTTTCCGAGATCATCCTTACCGACACCGCCGTGCATCTTGAGCGCGCGAACAGTGGCGACCAGAACGACAGCCGCCGGTTTCAGGCCGGCCTTGCGACATTTGATATCAAAGAATTTCTCTGCCCCAAGATCAGCCCCGAAGCCAGCTTCTGTGACGACATAATCAGCCAGCTTAAGTGCTGTCTTCGTCGCAATGACGGAGTTGCAGCCGTGTGCGATATTGGCGAAGGGGCCACCATGAATAAACGCCGGATTGTTTTCCAGCGTCTGCACCAGATTTGGCATCAGCGCGTCTTTCAGCAATACACTCATCGGACCGGGACCTTTCAGGTCCTTGGCAAGGATAGGCTTGCGGTCACGGGTGAAGGCAACAACGATTTTGCCAATTCGTCTGGTCAGATCATTGAGATCGGTGGCCAGACAGAAGATTGCCATAATTTCAGAAGCAACCACGATGTCATAGCCATCTTCACGCGGGAAGCCGTTGGCGATACCGCCAAGATTCGCCGTGATCTGACGAAGCGCGCGATCATTCATGTCGACCACGCGCTTGAAACCGATCCGGCGCTGATCAATCTGCAACTTGTTACCCCAGTAAATATGATTGTCGATAAGCGCCGACAGAAGGTTATGCGCAACGCCGATGGCATGGAAATCGCCGGTGAAATGCAGGTTGATATCTTCCATCGGGACAACCTGCGCATACCCGCCACCCGCAGCGCCGCCCTTCATACCAAAGCAGGGACCCAGTGAAGGTTCACGAATGCAGATTGTTGCGTTCTTGCCGATTCGATTCAAACCGTCCCCGAGCCCAACCGTGGTTGTCGTTTTACCTTCGCCCGCCGGTGTCGGTGTAATGGCGGTGACCAGAATCAGCTTGCCGTCCTTCTTGTTTTTCAGGCCCTTGATAAAATCATATGAAATCTTGGCTTTGGTGGGTCCGTATTGCATCAGGGCATCGGCGGGAATATTCAGTTTGGCTCCAATGTCGGCGATTGGCTCCATGGTCGCTTCGCGGGCAATTTCGATATCACTCTTGGGCATAAGACCCCTCCTTGGTTAAATTCGTTTGCGCCAAAAGAGCGCCAGTTGTTGCTCCGGCGGAGCGTCGGGGGCACTTTCCGTTATTGATAGACGGTTTGCATAAGTGAATGCGTCTGATCGTATTCCGGTTGCGACCCCAAGTTCTTATCAGGTGCCCAGCTTGGCACCAGTTACAACGCCATTTTCAGTGGCAAATTCAGCAGCAGTTACTTTCTTGCCACCCGCATATTTGACGCGTTTTACCAGAATCGCGCCCCGTCCGGCAGTCACCAGCATACCGCTGTCATCAATTTTTGAAATCTGACCGACCCGGCCGAAAGCCGCATCTGTCTTTTCACTGTCGAAAATCTGCAATGTTTCGCCATTCAGGGTGGTCCAGGCACCGGGTTGCGGGTTGCATCCCCGGATGTGGTTGTAGACTTCACCAACGGATCGGCTCCAGTCGATTTCGGCAGCCTTCTTGTTGCACCAGCCTTCATAGGTTGCCTTCGACTCATCCTGAACAATTTTTGGCGGGTTGCCGGACCGGACAAGATCAATCGCTTCCAGGGTGGTGGCGATACCGAGCGGAAATACCTGATCGAAATAAATGCTGCCCAATGTATCATCGGGGCCAATATCGACTTCTTTTTGTATCAGGATTTCGCCTTCGTCCAGTCCATCATCAGGCCAGAAGTATGACAATCCGGTTTTTGTCGCGCCCCACATGATCGGCCAGTTGATGGAACTCGGTCCGCGATGAAGCGGCAGCAACGACGGATGGAAACAGATTGATCCGTGAGTCGGAATGTCGCGGGCTTCTTCGGGAACAAAGATGATAACATAAGCCATCACACAGAGATCGGCGTTCAGGCCGCGCATCTCATCGAGCACGTCCTTGTCTTTGAAGTTATCCGGCTGATAAACAGGCAGGCCTTTTTCCAGCGCGAAATCCTTGATCGGGTCGGCGGGTTTGCCGTCCTTGTCGGGTGCACAGTAGACGGCGACGACGTCATCCACGCCCTTGTCCAGAATTGCTTCCAGAGCTGATTTTCCAAAGGCCTGCTGGCCCATAACAATTAAGCGCATGTCATTTTTCCTAAATCTTTGCTTCTAACTAGACGGCACCTTCGGCCTTTGCTGCGACGATTTCGTCTTCATTCATACCCAGCACATCACGGAGAATTTCATCCGTGTGTTCTCCCAAAAGCGGCGAGCGTTCGACATCGGCTGGTGAGTCAGACAACTTGATCGGATTGCCGACACTCAAATACGGGCCACGCTCCGGATGATCGACTTCGACAACTGTTCCGGTTTTGCGCAAGGACCGGTCCGCCGCAATTTCCTTCATACTGAGGATTGGGCCGACCGGAATGTTAAGGGGATTGCAGATTTCCATGACCTCGAACTTGGTTTTGGTCATGGTCCAGTCTTCGATCACGCCAAAAATCTCATTGAGGCGCGTCAGGCGGGCTTCCGGCTTGGCGTAATCAGCGTGTTCTTTCCATTCCGGCTTGCCAATCACATCACAGACGTTTTTCCAGACAGCCGCCTGGGTAATAAAATAGGTATAGGCGTCGGGATCCGTCTCCCAGCCCTTGCATTTGAGAATACGGCCCGGCTGGCCACCGCCAGAGTCATTTCCAGCCCTTGGCGTGGCGTCACCGAAGGGGATGCCTTCACCATGTTGGGAGTACTCTTTCAGCGGCCCATGCTGCAAACGCTGTTGATCACGCAACTTGACACGACAAAGGTTCAGCACACCATCCTGCATGGCGCATTCAACACGTTGGCCCCGGCCCGATTTTTCACGATGGAACAGCGCCGTCACAATCCCGAGGGCCAGGTGAAGGCCCGTCCCGCTATCACCAATCTGCGCGCCCGTGACGATTGGGACACCATCTCGCATGCCTGTCGTTGACGCTGAACCACCGGCACACTGCGCGACGTTTTCATACACCTTGCAATCTTCAAATTCACCGGGGCCGAAGCCCTTGATCGAAGCATAGATCATACGCGGATTGATTTCCTGAATGCGTTCCCAGCTGAACCCCATACGGTCCAGCGCACCCGGGGCAAAGTTCTCGACCATCACATCGCATTCTTTGATCAGTTTGACAAAAATTTCCTTACCCTTGTCGGCCTTGGTGTTCAAAGTCACGCTTCGCTTATTGTGGTTCAGCATTGTGAAATACAGGCTGTCGACGTCAGGAATGTCACGCAATTGACCGCGTGTCGCGTCTCCTACGCCGGGCCTCTCTACCTTGATCACATCTGCACCAAACCAGGCAAGCAACTGCGTACATGTGGGGCCCGACTGCACATGGGTCATATCGAGAATTTTTACCCCTTCAAGCGCTTTTCCCATTTTTTCCTCTAATTGTCTGACGTTGAATATATCTGTTAATTATCCGGGTTTTGATGCCGCTGGCTCACTTCTTGGACACGACACTCTGCGGATTGAGATTGCCGATGCGACCGCTTTCGGTGCCGGCGTTTTCGTCAATCACAGCGTTGACGAGGGTCGGCCTGCCGGAATCCATCGCCTCGTTCACCGCGCGGGTTAGATCATCAGGTGATGTCGCATAAACACCAACGCCGCCGAACGCTTCCATCATCTTGTCGTAGCGTGCGTCTTTGACGAAAACAGTTGGGGCCACGTCTGCTCCACCGGTTGGGTTGACGTCGGTTCCGCGGTAGATACCATTGTTATTGAAAACGACCACACAGATTGGCAGGTTGTAGCGGCAGATGGTTTCGATTTCCATGCCCGAAAAACCAAAGGCACTGTCGCCTTCGACGGCCAGAACCGGTTTTCCTGTTTCCACGGCGGCCCCAATAGCCTGACCCATTCCAATCCCCATAACGCCCCAGGTCCCGACATCCAGGCGTTTGCGTGGCTGGTACATGTCGATGATGGAGCGTGCGAAATCAAGTGTATTGGCGCCTTCGTTTACAAGGATGGCATCCGGACGCTCTTTGATGATGGTTCGCAGTGAACCGAGCGCGCCCTGATAATCCATTGGCACATTGTTGTTCTGCAACTTGGGTGCCATCCGGGCGACATTGGTCTCTACCTTCGCCGTGATGGCATTTGTCCAGTCGGCGGGTGGAGCGCTCCAGTCGTCACCCATACCATCCAGAAGAGCCGATACACATGAGCCGATATCGCCGACGACCGGGGCGACAATCTCAACGTTACTGTCCATCTCTTTGGGTTCGATGTCGATCTGCACAAACCGCTTGGGTTTATCACCCCATGATTTTCCCTTGCCGTGCGACAGCAGCCAATTGAGACGGGCGCCAATCAACATCACCACATCGGATTCTTTCAATACCAGCGACCGGGCCGGGCCAGCTGACTGCGGGTGCGTATCAGGCAACAGCCCCTTGGCCATACTCATCGGCAAATAGGGAATGCCACTTTTCTCGACCAGCGCACGGATATCGTCGTCGGCCTGCGCATAGGCTGCACCCTTACCAAGGATAATCAGTGGACGCTTTGCACTTTTCAGCACATCGAGCGCGCAGGCGACGGATTCCGGGGCGGGAAGCTGGCGTGGGGCTGGATCAATCACTTTGACCAGAGATGCGGCACCGGCATCGGCATCCATAACCTGGCCAAACAGTTTCGCAGGCAGGTCAAGATATACGCCGCCCGGACGACCGGAAATAGCAGCGCGGATGGCGCGGGCAATGCCAATGCCAATGTCTTCAGCATGCAGTACACGGTAGGCTGCTTTACATAGCGGTTTGGCGATGGCCAGCTGGTCCATCTCTTCATAGTCGCCCTGCTGCAAGTCAACGATTTCACGTTCTGACGAGCCGCTGATCAGGATCATCGGAAAACAGTTTGTTGTGGCGTGGGCCAGTGCGGTCAAACCATTAAGGAAACCGGGTGCTGACACCGTAAGGCAGATACCGGGTTTTTTTGTCAGGAACCCCGCAATCGCGGCCGCATAACCGGCATGCTGCTCATGTCGGAACGACAGTACGCGCATCCCTTCAGCCTGAGCCATGCGGCCAAAATCCGTGATCGGAATGCCGGGCACACCGTAAATCGTGTTGAGATCGTTGAGCTTTAGCGCGTCGATGATGAGATGAAAGCCGTCTGTCAGGGCTTCAGTTTCGGTATCCGCCATATCGTCGTCCTTTTATTTAGTCAAATTGGGTTGTTACCCTAATCCAGGTAATCCACATGTTTTTCGACGTGCGCGCCGAGATTGAGCGTATGTTCGCGAACCAGCCGTTCAGCCAGATCCGTATCCCGTGCCTCAAGGGCTTCAATTATATGAAGATGATCGACGATTGAGCGGTTGGCCCGGTCAATTTCGCCAATCGTTCGGGCCCGGATCGAGCGCATGTGAATGAACAGCGTCTCAGACATTTCAGTGATCAGTTGGTTTCGGCTCATCGACAGGATCGCCTGATGAAAGTCGATGTTTTTATCCGAGTATTCATCGATATGAGTCTGAATTTGCCCTTCTTCAAATGTCGTGAAAAGGTCCCGAAGCGAGGAAATTTCGTCGTCAGACGCAAGCTCGGTAATCAGGCGTGCCGCCATCCCTTCAAGCGCCGCCCAGACCGTGATCATTTCCAGAATTTCAGCCTTGGTCTTGCGAACAATGTAAACGCCGCGGCGCGGCACAATTTCGACCAGACCTTCCTGCTCCAGACGCGCCAACGCTTCGCGAATTGGCGTCCGGCTGATTTCAAGCTGATCCGACAATCGCCGTTCATCGAGACGCAACTCGGCGTCATCGGCGTAAAGGTTCATTGACGTAATCGCGCTTTTCAGAGAATCGTAAATCTTGTCCTTGAGACTGAAGTTCGTCTCAATCGGCGCAACATTCAGTTCCGCTGGCACAATTCTTCGTTTTACGGTCATGCGACCCCGCTTTCATTGATCCGGCATGCATTGAGGTTCGGGTTGAGCATAACCTGACCTTTCATGCGGCCCTGATCAATAGCGAAGGTATACATTATTCCACTGCCTCTTTTTTGCGTCCAAACGGAAGATATTTGAACAGCGGCATCAGGATCAAAATGATCGATACCACCATGATGGTTCCCGAAATCGGCCGGTTGAAAAAGATCATAATATCGCCTTGTGATCCAATCAGCGACTGACGCATCGCCGGTTCGGCGATGGGGCCGAGCACAATCGCCAGGACGGCAGGAGCCAGTGGGTAATCCAGTTTGCGCATAAGATATCCGACGACACCGAAGATCAGCATTAACCAGACATCATGCATATCCTGCGTTGGTACATAACCACCAACCACACAGAGCCCGAAGATTACCGGTGCCAGAATGGTAAATGGCAATTTGAGCACGGCAATAAAAGCCGGAATGAATGCGATATTGATGATGACAGCGAAGAAGTTGGCGGCATACAGACTTGCAATCAGGCCCCAGACAAAATCCGAATGATCAACAAACAGTAGTGGTCCCGGCTCCAACCCCCACATCACCATACCGCCCAACAGAATGGCCGTCGTTGGTGATCCCGGAATACCCAAAGTCAGCATCGGCAACATGGAACCGGTGGATGCCGCGTTATTGGCCGCTTCGGGTGCCAATACGCCATCAACATTCCCCTTGCCAAAAGAATCGCCATCCTTGGCGATCGAGCGGGCAACTCCATAGGCCATCAATGATCCTGGTGTTGCCCCCGCCGCCGGCAAAATACCGACGAAGTATCCGAGAAAAGATCCCATCACCATGGTTTTCCAGGATTTGACGATATCTTTCAGGGCGGTAAGGGTGCGGGCAATGGTAACGGTCGCTTTCGACATGGTGACATTGCCGCGCGACACTTCAATGGTCCACAACATTTCGCCAATACCATAAATACCAATGGCCAAAACCAGGAAGTTTATGCCGTGGAAGAAGCCGGGCAAATCCATAAAGATCAGGCGCGGTTCACCACTGACGATGTCAAGGCCGACCGCGCTCAAAACAAGACCGATCAGAATTGAGAAGAAGGTTTTCGGAATATCATCGCCGCCCAGCCCGACAAACGTCGCAAACGCCAGCAACATCAGGGCAAATTCTTCTGGCGGACCAAACGCCAGGGCGACTTCCGCCAGTGGCGGTGCAAAAAGAGTAAACAGGATTACAGAAATCGTGCCCCCAACAAATGAAGCAACCGCAGCGGCGATCAGGGCTTTGTCGGCCATCCCCTGCATCGCCAACGGTCGGCCATCAAAGGTCGTCGCCACGGCGGTTGAAGCACCCGGAATGCCAAGCATAATTGAGCTGATGGCACCGCCGTACATGGCACCGTAATAGATGGCACCCAAGAAAATCACTGCCGATGTCGGTGGCACAAGAAAGGTTAGCGGCAACAGGATTGCGACACCGTTGACGGACCCGAGCCCCGGCATTGCACCAATAAACAGGCCAACAGCGGCACCGAAAATGACGAGCCCAAGATTAAGAGGCTCAAAAGCGATCAGAAAACCGTCTGCAAGGAGGCTAAAGATTTCCATCTGATTTTTTACTCAATTCCAAAGTTCTCATTACGGTTTCTGGGTCTTTTAATTTTGTATACCAGAAACCAGAGCAAAATTTTTGTTGCCGATGGCTCTACATGAAGATGTCATAAAGTGGATAGAATAACGGTTCCGTCATGCCTTTTGGCAACGTTTTGCGAAGCGCGATCTCGAAGAACATAAACGTTACAATTGGCGTCAACACGACAAAGCCGCTGATCAATTTCCATGAATGACGGCCAAGAAACCGCATGTAAAAGGCCATGAACAAAGGTAACGAAAAGTACACACCGATCACATGAATGGCACCGATCATGACCGTTAGCGCAAGCGTAACGACACCAACCAGTTGCACAGTTTCACGATCCATATAGGCTTCTTCTGATTGCGATGGGGGACTGGACCGCCTGACCCAGTTTATGATGATCGCAATACAGCAGATCAGCATTCCGGCCGCCAACCAGAAGGGAAACGCCCCTCCACCTGGCCCTTCTTCAGGAATCCAGCCAATCGGCAATTCCGAGCTTTTCCACATGAGATAGATGGAGAAGATCGACATGACCAAAGCCATTACAAGTTCAGCTAACCGCACGACACATCTCCTCCATCTACACTCAGGGAACTTTCCGTTGAACCGTCTTCAGGCGACTACTTGATTTCGCCCATGTCTTTCAACAGACCACGATGCACTTCGCGTTCCTCAACGAAATAACGGGTCAGGTCGACACCGGTTAACCAGCCCGGAATCAGACCCTTTTTCTTCATGTAGGACTGCCATTCTTCGGTATCGTAGACTTTCTTGAAGACACCTTCGTAGAACTTCTGCGCATCGACCGAAATTTTGGCCGGTGCGATAACCGAGCGCTGCATGTAGTAGACCATGTCGTCGCCATATCCGAGTTCACTGAAGGTCTTGATCCCGCCAAACTTGCCTTTCAGCGTGCCTTTCGGCGTGAAACTGGCGAGCGGACGGGATTTACCAGCGTCCCAGAAGCCAACCTGTTCGGACGGGTTGTTGACGGTCGAGTTGATGTGCTTGCCGATCAATTCCTTGGCAACTTTCCCGCCGCCTTTATAAGGAATGTAGGTCATCTCGATACCAAACTTTTTCGACAGCATCGCAGTCACCAGTGAATCTTCAGCGCCCTTGCCGGTGCCGCCCATCTTCCAGCCTGCCTTGCCAGCAGCTTTAACGGCTTTCACATAATCATCGACACTATTGATGTTTGTATCGGAGTGAACCCAAAGCTGAAAAGTATCTACAGCCATACGGGTGATCGGCGTAAATTCCTTAATGTCGACAGCAAGCTTCGGCTGGCGCAAAGGCGTCGTGTAGTAACTGTTCAGCGTCGCCATAATAATATGGGGATCACCGGCCTTGGATTTCATGTACTGAAGCGCTTCAGCACCGGACCCGCCGCCTTTGTTCACAGGAATAAACGGCTTAGGTGAAAATTTATACTTTTCAATCAAGCCCTGAATAAACCGGCCCAATCTGTCAGCTCCGCCGCCTTTGCCAGCCATAATCACAAATTCAACCGGCTTTCTTGGTACCCATTCAGCATCGGCTGTTGTGGTCATTACAGCCATCGAGCCAAGACCCATACCGGTCGCGACCCCAATGCTTAACAAGGATGTTGCAAATTTTTTCATGGATAGTCTCCCTTTTTAAATGCCTTGCCTGTCACGCCGCTTTTTTTAAGTTGCGGATTCCTGAAACAAGCCCTGTAAAGTTCATTATCTCATCAATTCCGTGCGTCACCATTTGCCCAATCTGTCGTGGCATTTGGTATACCACCAAACTATAGACATAAGCCTGAACGTGAAACAATCCCTTTTTTGGCCATCCACGGCACATCGTCATGCCGCTGCGACAGACGCTGCTACGCAGCATAACCGTTGCCATTTGAATTTATTGAAAGAATCGACTAGCCCTTCGCAGGTGCAAAACAAATGCCCGCATTCAGTTTTTTTCTGAATCGGCACCTGATTGCGGCGGAGTTGACGCAGATGAATTCTGCTCTGTTACATCATCATTCAATATTCGCATAGCTGCGCCATCCAGATCTTCAAACTGACCCGAGTGCAAGGCCCACAAAAATGCACAGAGTCCGACAAAACCAAGAAATAGCGCTGCCGGAATGAGAAAGACCAGCGCCTCCACGACTCATGCCCTCCCGATCAATCGAAGACGAAGGGCATTCAGAGTGACCAGGATCGACGATGACGACATAGCGACGGCGGCGACCAGCGGTGTTGCCAACCCGACAACAGCCAGAGGAACGGCAACCATATTGTAAGCAATCGCCAGGGCAAAATTCTGTTTGACCAGCCGGTCAGCACCGCAGGCAATTTCAATCGCGCTGATCACCGGTTTCAGGCTGCCCCCTCGAAACACCAGATCCGCTGCTGTCTGGGAAATATCAGGGGCCGATGCAGGAGAAATGGAAGCAAAACCGCCAGCCAGGGCAGGCGCATCGTTCAGGCCATCGCCTACCATCAGCACGCGATATCCATCCCGCTTGAGTTTCTCAAGGCGTCTTACCTTGTCGCCGGGAAGGCACTGACTTGTCCAGCTTTCGATATTCAGAGCCCTGGCAATTGCCGCCACGGCCTCTTCACGATCTCCCGACAGGATTTCTACAGGCAGATTCAAGTGTTTAAGTGCAGCCATTACCGCTTCTCCGTCAGGGCGAAGCTTGTCAGAAAAACACAAACGAACAGGCTCGGTGCCCTCTTCGTGATACCACAGTTCAAGGACCGGTCCGTCAACAACCGCCGTGCCTTCGGCTGTTTCATCCTGCAAGCCGCAATGGCTGCGATTTCCAAGACGGATCGTTTGCCCGTCGACTGTTGCCGTCAATCCGCGACCAGGAATTTCTTCAACATCACCGGAAGAAATCAGGGGTTGGCCAGGAAATGCCCGAACAACAGCACGTGACAATGGGTGTCGACTGTTTCGCGCCATACCTGCGGCGATCTCCAGCTGGCGGCGATCAAGCTTGTTGGCATTCAACAATTGTGGCTCACCCCTGGTCAGGGTGCCGGTTTTGTCAAAAACCACATAATCGCATTGCGAAACCCGTTCCAGCCCGTCTGCCGTTTTGACCAGCACGCCACGTTTCAGCAACAATCCACTGGCCACCACCTGAACGGCTGGGACGGCCAGTCCAAGGGCGCAGGGGCAGGTAATGATCAAAACCGCAACGGCCGCCATCAGTGATGGCTCCCAACCGGCTGATGTAAAAATCAACCAGCCAACGAACGTCAGGGCGGCCAGAATGTGAACAACCGGAGCATAAATACGGGCGGCGCGTTCAGCCAGACGAACGTATCTGGCCCGCCCCTGTTCCGCCGCTTCCACCAGGCGTACAATCTCAGCCAGCAGCGTATCCGCAGCCGCCGCTTCGACCCGAACGGTCAGGGG
>JAJFIJ010000218.1 GCA_021775105.1 Rhodospirillales bacterium
GCCGCAGTTGGCTACAACTTCCGCCTCATCCTCAAATGGATCAGGCTTCTTTTGTCTCTGTTCTGGATAACGTTGGTCAACAAAAACCAAACACGGCCATCGTTAATCGCCGCCTAAACTGTATTCTTCACGGTCAACTAAATAGTCAGCGACATTTTGAACAGTCTATACCCATAAGCGGGCCTAAGAAACTGTCTTAGGAACGGTTTTGCCACCTCAGACGCGCTCAGACTGATATGCCTTAAATTACCCATATAATAGGTAATTGAACCTGTTGATCGCCCCTGCTGAATAGTTCAGCTCCATCATTTTCCACCCGTCCCGTAAGGATTGTTCCACCCCATTTCTCTGGCAATGATACTATGGTGCCATGTCTCTGCTTCATCGACAGGATCGGCTTCATTCCGAGTCGCTATCCGTGACCGAGCGATTTCAATCTATGCCCGACCTTCACGATTGCCTCTAGTGCGGGGACGAGTTCTCCGCCCAGTTCAGTTAAGGAGTATTCCACGGATGGCGGTGAGGTCGGCTGAACGTTCCGGAGCAGCACACCTCGCTGCTCCAGTTCACTCAACCGGGTGGAAAGCACCTTGGCAGAAATTGGTGGGATGTCTGTCCGCAATTCGTTGAAGCGGCGCGGGCCAGCACGCAACGACCAGATAACATTTGCGGCCCATGCTCCGGAGATCACGGCCATACAATGGCTCAGCATGCATGGCTGCGGCGGACTGGGGCTTCTATTCTTGCGGACTTTGAGCGGCATGATCAGGTAACCAGGTTTCCATAGGGTAACTTCATAATGAAGTATCTATCAGAAACCTAGTTGTCAACAGTTAGTCATGGTTCTATCTCTGATTCATCGAACCAAACAACAGGAGACAAGACAAATGAGACTACATTACAAACCCGGTGCGTGCTCAATGGCATCCCACATCGTACTAAACGAACTCGACATCCCATTCGAACTCGACAAGACAGATACCGACGCGGGTAAGACCGAAGCGGGCGAGGATTTTCACAAGATCAGCCCGAACGGGTATGTCCCCGCATTGGTCAACGACGATGGTAAAATTATCACGGAAAACCCGGCTGTGCTCCAGTATCTGGCGGATCAAATGCCTGATGCCGGACTTGCGCCGCCGAACGGTACGTTAGAGCGCACACGGCTCCATGAAGCTCTCAACTTTGTATCGTCCGAGTTGCATAAATCCTTCAGCCCGTTTTTTTCAGGTGAAGTACTTGATGCAGACACAAAACAACATGCTGAGGAAGGTGTTGGACGCCGCGTAGCCCATATCGAACGCAGCCTCCTAGATGGTCGGGCATATCTTCTTGGTGACACTTTCACCGTCGCAGACGCCTACGCCTTCGTGGTGCTCAACTGGGCAAACTTCGTTGGGGTAAGTCTCGACGCACAGCCGAAAACCAAAGCCTACGTGGCTCGCGTTGCCGCTCGCCCTGCAGTCGCCAAGGCAATGGTCACTGAAGGACTCATCGAGCAGGAGCAAGTGGCTTGAGCGAGTTTGACGCCGTAACCGGCGTGCTAGAGACCTATTTCGATGGCCTCTATCACGCCGACATTGGTAGGTTGGCCATCGCGTTTCACCCCAAGGCGATCTACGCAACTGCGGATGAGATACCGTTGCTCTACCGCACGATGGATGAGTACTTTCGGGTGGTGGAGAAGCGCGAGTCTCCGGCATCCCGTGCTGAGCCCAGGCGAGACGTGATTAATGCCATAGAGTTTGCAGGTGAGAACACAGCCTTTGCTCGCGTTTGCTGCTCTATCGGCTCGCGGGATTTCATCGACTTCCTGACCTTAGTGCGAACCGACGGCGTGTGGCAGATCATGGCCAAAGTTTTCCAGATCACCGAACGCGAAACCTGAAAGGAGCCATTATGCCTTATGTAAATATCAAGGTGACGCGCGAAGGCGTCACCCCCAATCAGAAAGCCGAGTTGATCGGTGGCGTTACCGATTTGCTGGTCAGGGTTCTCGACAAAACTCCGGCGACGACTTTTGTCGTAATCGACGAGGTCGCACTTGAGGATTGGGGGATCGGTGGCCTACCGGTCGAACAATACCGGAGCGCAAAGCAGGAGTAATCAAAATGTCGATCCACACGCCTCTCTGCGAGTTGTTGGGGATTGAACATCCCGTCTTGCTGGCGCCGATGGCGGGCGTTAGCGGCGGGGCGCTTGCCGCAGCGGTGAGCTGGGCTGGTGGCCTTGGTCTGATCGGCGGCGGTTATGGCGACGCCGATTGGCTCGAGCGTGAATTCAACGCTGCGGGTGATGCACGGATCGGGGCGGGCCTTATCACTTGGTCCCTGGCCCGACGGCCTCATTTGCTCGATCTTGTCCTCGACCGTGCTCCAGCTGCGCTGATGCTCTCGTTCGGTGATTATCAACCGTTTCTCTCCAGAATTAGGGACGAACAGACGAAGTTTATCGTTCAAGTGCAGACTTTAAACCAAGCGCGCGAAGCGATGGATGCTGGGGTTGATGCCATTGTGGCGCAGGGCACCGAGGCGGGCGGACACGGCGGCACCAGAGCGACGTTGCCGTTCGTTCCGGCGGTTGTCGACATCGTGAAAGAAATACCGGTTATCGCCGCAGGCGGCATCGCCGATGGACGTGGGTTGGCTGCGGCTCTGGCGCTTGGGGCTTCGGGCGTGTTATGCGGAACTGGTTTCTTTGCCAGCGACGAATCCCTCGCCAGCGACAATGCTAAGCTAACTGCCGTCTGTGGCAACGGTGACGATACCGAGCGCAGTTCCGTATTTGACATCGCGCGCGGCCTCGATTGGCCACCCGACTGGAACATCCGCGCTATGCGCAATTCCTTCACCCGACGATGGCGAGAAGACATCGACGGTCTCGTGCGGAACCTTCCTGAGGAGCAAGCTCGTTTTAACGCCGCTTGGGCGGCGGATGAGACAGATATTACCGCCGTGATCGTCGGTGAGGCCGCTGATCTCATCAAAACCCGCGAACCCGCGCAAGCTACGCTTCACAGAATGATTTCTCAGGCTGAGGATCATTTGCGGCGCATCGGACGACTTGTTAAACCAATAACAAAGGATAGAGACATTGAATAAAATCAAAGGGGGCTGCCTGTGCGGCAAGGTTGCGTTTGAGGTCGTCAATGCGTTCGAGAAGCTATTTTTCTGTAGCTGTGATCAGTGCAGACAGATCACCGGATCGGCGTTTGCGTCGAACCTGTTCGTGCGAGTAGAAGGGTTCAGTTGGCTCGGCGGTGGCGCAGATATTGTCACATATCAGGTGCCCGGGCGGGATATCTCCAAATCATTTTGCCAGGTCTGCGGTTCTGGCGTTCCCTGGTCCAGCGGCGATGGATCGCAGATGATCGTTCCGGCAGGGTCTCTGAGCGAAGAGCCGGATGTCTCCCTCCGGAGCAGAATATTCGCTGCGGAACAACCATTATGGGTATCGAAATTTGAGCACGTCAGAGCACACGAGGGGTTTTCGACGTAGAATGAGTGGATACGAGGGTGACCGGGGCCGCCTAGCCCGCCTTGTGTCAAACTCGGAATTCAGAAGTATTGGTAATTGTAGTCTGGAATGTTGGCAAAAGCGGACATTGAAACTCAGTCTTCCACGCTTTCAACAACCCCAAGATACGGCAACGAGCGGTAATCTTCGGCGTAGTCGATGCCATATCCGACGACAAACTCGTCGGGGATCGCGAAACCGACAAAATCAACCTCGATATCGGCTTCACGACGGGACGGTTTATCGAGCAGCGTGCAGGTCATGATCTGTTGCGTGCCGCTGGCCTGCAGCAGCTTGACCGCATAGCTGAGCGAATTTCCGGTATCGACGATATCATCGACCAGCAGCACGGTCCGGTCATCATCAACATCCGGATACCCGCCAATTAAAACCACATCTCCCGATGCTTTCTGTTTGTTGCCATAACTGCTGAGGCGCAGGAACTCGACATGGCTGGATAATCCTGCCCGCTCAAGCGCACGCACCAGATCGGCGAGGAAGACAAAACTGCCTTTCAAAACGCCAATGACCGTCAGGCTGCCGCTAACCCGGGCGACAATCTCATCCGCCAGTGCATCGACCCGACCGGCAATCTGCTCGGCGCTATAGATTTCCCTGACTGTACTCATCCGGCGGTGCTCCTGGCATTCATAAACCGGCTCAGAAATGTTTGCAGATTATCACCCAGCGCGTCGGTCATATAGCCGCCTTCATGCACCAGCAGAACAGGTATATCTATTTTTCCAATCTTCGCACCGGCATCGCCGAACCCCGATGTGGTGACGCCGAAGGCGCCCAGCGGGTCATGTTCATAAGCATCCAGCCCAAGCGCGATGATCACCGCGTCGGGCTCAAACGCCATGATCCCGGACAGGCAATCATCAATACGCGCAAGCCATTCCCCTTCTCCGGTTCCGATCGGCAGCGGCACATTCAGGTTGAACCCGTCGCCTGCCCCGAGGCCCGTTTCATGTTCATAACCGACAAAAAACGGATAGAACTGACGGGGGTCGGCATGAATGGAAACGGTCAGGACATCACAGCGTTCATAAAAGATGCTTTGTGTGCCGTTGCCGTGGTGAACATCGATATCAAGAACCGCAAGGCGTGGATACCGGGTTGCCATATGTGAAGCGGCAATTGCCAGATTGTTCAGATAACAATGACCGGCGGCAACATCTGCGCTCGCGTGATGGCCGGGCGGACGGCAAAGCGCATAGGCTTCGCGCTCACCGTTCATCAGGGTATCTGCCGCGCTCAGCGCGACGTTGGCAGCGGAAATTGCGGCGCGGGCGGTATCCGGACCGATGGGAGAGGCACAATCGCTCAAATGCCAGCCGGCCCGCCCGACGATATGATCGGGATAGCTGGCCCCCTGGGGTCCGGAATTGCCATTGGGGTGAAGGTTGGGACGGATTTCGGCGCTGAAATCGGCAAGTTCGGACCACAGGGTATATCCGGTGTTGAGAAAATCCAGATATTCATCGGTGTGCACGCTTGCCAGTTTACTGGCCGGGAATGACGTCGTTTTACAGGCTTCGAGACCCGCTCGCAGGGCGGCAGCCTTCAGGACGTCAGCCCGTTCGGGTTGATCTTCTGCGTTTTTCAACTGTCCGCGCTGCATAAAATACTGCGGGCGGTGAAGCGCCTGATCATCGGTATAAAAAAATTTCATGGGGCCTCCGGGTTTGATCCGGTTGTTGACAGCAGGGCAAGTGTGCCTTCGAGGTGTTGGCGTTACAAGCGGATTAAGAAAGCTTGAAAAAGAAGATTGCAGATTCTTCCGATATTGGCATTCTCATTCCATGAAAACAGCAGTCCTGATCGTGATTTCCACCATACTCTGGCCGATTGCGGGTATCGCCAAGGACCCGGAAGGCGACCCGGCGCGGGGAGCCGCCAAAGCCGGCGCCTGCATGACCTGTCATGGGCCGAACGGCGTCAGCAAATATCTGAAAATTCCGACACTCGCCGGACAGCGTCGGGGCTATCTTGTCCGCCAACTCAAGGCCTTTCGAAATACCGCGCTGAAAAAGGAAATGCCGCTCGAATTCCGCAGGCATCCTTCCATGAGCAATCAGGTACTTGGCCTGAACATTACAGACATTGTTGATCTGGCGGCATTTTTTGCATCACAGGATTGCCGACCCTCCAACACGGCCCGTCCGAAAGAAATCCCGGAGGCGGCCCATCGATGTCAGGCCTGTCATGGTGATGTCGGCGGGACAGGGCGTTATTCCCTGATCCCCAAACTGTTCGGGCAGAACCGGTATTACCTGCAAAACCAGTTACTGGCGTTTTTTACATCTTCCGGAAAAAACAAAAAACAATACACTGAAGGAGAACGTTATCACCGGATCATGAGCCGTCAGGCGAGGTTCTTCAAATTTGAAGATATTAAAAACGCCGCCGCCTACTTTGCCTCAATATCCTGCCGGTAGTCCCCGAACCCTATCCGCGATATCAATCGGCCTGTAGTACTTTGTCGCCAAGTTCGGGAAAGACTTTCGACACCTTGCCCAGCAAGTAATCTCCGTAGGTTCCTTCGAAGGCCTGGAGGTCGGCATGATCCCAGCGACCGGAACCATCCGCTTCTTTTTGCCGGTTGCTGTGGCCGGAATATTCCGGAAGAGGGCATATTTCAGCGGCGAAGTCGGGATCGAAAAACAACGGGAATGACAACCGGTCTTTGCCAGCGGTGTTTCTGACGCGGTGCGGAGTAGAGCGGAACCAGCCCCCGGTCAGGCGATCCAGCATATCTCCGATATTGCAGACCAGCGCCCCTTCGACAGGTGGCGCATCAATCCAGCCGTTTGGTGTTTTCACCTGCAACCCGCCATTGGCATCCTGCGCCAGCAGGGTCAGCAGGCCATAATCGGTATGTTCTCCAACACCCCAGCTCTGTTCTTCTGTCAGGGGATGGTTGGCGGGATAATGGAAAATGCGAAACAGGACGGTCGGCTCGGCGGTGTAGGTGTTGTCGAAATAATCCGCCTCCAGCCCCAAGGCCATGGCAATACCTTCAATCAGACGGTGGGCGGCCTTGACCGTTGTCGCCATATATGTGTCTACGGCGGGGCGAAGACCAGGGATCTGCCGGGGCCATAGGTTTGCCCCGTGCAGCGGCCAGGCGGCAGTGACCCTTGGGTGATCATCAGCAAGGTCCGAGCCAAAATAGAGCCCTTCCTTGATATCGGGCCGCCCGGATGTCAGTTCACCGCCAACCGGGAAAAAGCCGCGCCAGGCAATCCCGCCACGGGACATGGAAACTTCCATTTTCTGTTCTTCGGCAAGACTGAAAAACTGTCGGCTGGCCTGATCCATTGCCGTCAGGACCGATGTCGGCACCCCATGCCCGGTAACGTAGAAGAACCCGGATGCCCGGCAGGCCTTTTCAATCTGACGGGCAACGTCCTTGCGCGCCGCAGACCCGTCACTTGAAAACAACGGAGCCATATTTATGACCGGCAAATGCCCATAATCCGGATTATTCTGGTCGTCCATTTATTGCCCTGTCCCATCGACTGCGCGTTTGAATATTTTCATCCCTTGCAGAACCGGTATTATCTCTCTCGTCGAATGTTTTGTCGAATTCTCATCCTTATCAAAGATTACATATCCTTATGACCCTCGCCCGCGTTTTTCTGCCTTTTGCATTCGGCTATTTCCTGTCCTATCTACTGCGCGTGGTTAATGCCGTGATTGCCCCCGATCTGGTCAATGAACTGGGGTTGAGCGCCGCCGATCTGGGATTGCTGACCAGCGCCAACTTCCTTGCGTTCGCCGCCTTTCAGTTGCCGCTTGGTGTGCTGCTCGACCGCTATGGACCCCGGCGCACGGAAAGCGTGCTGCTTGTCGTCGCCGCATCGGGCGCGTTTCTGTTTTCCATTGCCGATGGTCTGGGCGCACTGGTGATTGGTCGGGCGATGATCGGGCTTGGTACTTCGGCCTGTCTGATGGCCGCATTCAAGGCTTATGTCATGTGGGTCGACAGGGAACGTATCCCGTTCATTAACGGCTGTCAGATGGCGGCAGGGGGGCTGGGTGCCCTGACGGCGACGGTCCCGGTCGAAATGGCCCTGCAAGTCACAGACTGGCGCGGCGTGTTTGTCATTCTTTCGCTACTGTCGCTAAGTGCTGCAATCATCCTGTTCTTCGTCGTTCCCAAACACCGGGACGATCAATCCTTGCCGGAACCGCTTTTCACACAAATAAATGCCCTTCGTGGAATATATTCGAACCCTGTATTCTGGCGCATTGCACCGCTTTGCGTCATGTCTCAATGTGCCTTTCTATCGATCCAGAGTTTATGGTCCGGGCCCTGGTTGTCCGATGTCGCCGGGTTATCAAGAGATGCCGTCGCCGATCATCTGTTTCTCATTGCCTGCGCGATGGTGGCGGGCTTCCTCGGTATGGGCGTGGTCGCTGATCGTCTGGCCCGATACGGGATCACCACAACAACCGTCGCCATCTACGGCATGGCGCTGTTTGCTCTCTCGCAGCTTGGCCTGACACTCCAGTTGACAGACCACACCCTGACGCTGTGGCTGGTCTTCGGGTTCTTTGGCACCTCCGGCATTTTACCTTACGCCGCCCTGACCCAGCAGTTTGCCCAACATCTGGCCGGACGTGTTATCACCGCCATCAATGTTATGGTCTTCTTTTCCGCCTTCACCGCCCAGTGGGGAATCGGTGTTATCATCAATATGTGGGACAAGTCATCCGCCGGGAAGTACGATCCAGCAGGATATCAGGCCGCGTTTGGTTTGATCGCCGGAATACAGATCTCCGGGCTGATCTGGTATCTGTTGTTTCGACCAGATCAAGGAAACTCGAGCGTGAACACTGCCGTTTGAGCGCTTAATCCACGAATTTCAACCTGCCCGACACTTTTTAGTTTTCGATCTTGCAGCCGCGATGCGGTCGCTTCGGAAACAAGAATACTGGTCCCGAGCTCCTTGTTCATGGCCTCCAGTCGCGCCGCCGTATTGACGGCGTCACCATGGACGGTATAGGTCTGGCGTCCGCCGCCGCCGACATTGCCGGCGATCAGATTTCCTGTGTTGATGCCAATTCGGATGCCCAGCGTTTCTCCTCCATAGGTTTCCGATTTAATACGCTTCAGCAGCGTTTCGGCTGCAACAAGCGCCTTTTCCGCATGATCCGGGTCGGCAACCGGGAGATTGAAGATCGCAAGGATTGCGTCCCCCTGGAATTGCGTGATGACACCGTCAAAACTGGAAATAATTTCGGTTGCGGCATCAAAGTAGGCATTCAGAACTTCAGTAATCCGGGCAGGACCCAATTTTTCCGTCAGACCGGTAAATCCGGCAATATCGACAAACAGCACCGTCGCTTCGCATTCCACCGGCTCAAGCGCACCCCTGTCCGATATCATCATATCGGCAATCGCCTTGGGAACGTGACGCCCGAACATGTCTGACACGTTCCGTCGCTTGTCATCCGCCTCAAGGTGGGCATAAACCGTTTGCCGCGCCCGCTTCATCACCACAGCCAAAAGGATGGCCGTAATCATCAACACGATTATTTCCTGCAAACGGCTGCCAAAGGGAATGAAATTTGGGCTCAGGAAAATTGAAATGTATCCTTCACGATCAGCACTGGCCTGGGCATCACTCCATCCAAGGGGGTTTTCGATCTGACGAAAGATATAATAGTAGGCCGCCATCCACCCGGCACTTCCGACCAAACCTGCCCACAAAACCATTCCGGGGGAAAAGCTGAAGCTGGCGATGGCGACCAGAAGAAAATAATAGGGGAAAACATCAAACCGGAATTTAAATGTCTGTGGTAAATCGAGAATCTCCGACACGGGCGCGGCAGCGACCAAAGCCGACAGCAGCAGAACATCAATTGTCAGAAAAAGATACTTCGTCCAGGGGCGGTCCCATTGGGTGCCAATCACCTTGAAATGGCAAATACCAAGCACCACGAAGATCCCGATAACGGGAATCAGATCAGCCGCGCGTTCGGCCCCGCGAGACAGGACGATCCAGAGTGCCATCAAGGCAAGCGCAACCAGACGGCCCTTAATCGCGAGCTTTAAGCCCGTTTGCTCCGCCTTCAGAAAGGTCGCCAGAATGCCAGCATCCCGATGCGTTTCATCTGCCATTTAACAGAACCATATCTGATAAGGTGCACTGTAGTTTACTTAATCCTCGCCTCGGAATATACAAACCCTGTCTTTTTTGATTTGTCCAAAATTCCAGCCATACGAGTTTCTTCATGATTCCACGTTATTCCCGTCCCGATATGACCGCCATCTGGGAGGCCGCAAACAAGTTCCGCATCTGGTATGAAATCGAAGCTCATGCCTGCGATGCGCAGGCCGAGCTTGGCGTTATTCCGGGCGAAGCCGCCAAGGCCGTCTGGGAAAATGGCAACAAACCCTATTCCGATGAACGCATCGCCCGTATTGACGAGATCGAGCGTGAAACCAAACACGACGTCATCGCCTTTCTGACCGAACTTGCCGAACACGTTGGCGACTATTCCCGGTTCGTCCATCAGGGCATGACTTCATCGGACGTTCTGGATACCTGCCTGAGTGTACAGATGACCCAGGCTGCCGACATCCTGCTGAAAGACATGGATCGCCTGCTGGATGCCCTGAAAATCCGGGCCTTTGAATACAAACTTACGCCGACCATGGGGCGCAGTCATGGTATTCATGCCGAACCCACCACATTTGGCATCAAGCTGGCGCGGTTTTACGCTGAATTTTCCCGTGGCAGAAAGCGCCTTCAGGCGGCCCGTGATGACATCGCCACCTGCGCTATTTCAGGGGCTGTCGGGACGTTCGCCAATATTGATCCGCGGGTCGAAGAACACGTCGCCGAAAAACTGGGCCTGACACCGGAACCGGTATCGTCTCAGGTGATCCCGCGTGACCGTCACGCCCAATACTTTGCAACGCTTGGCGTGATCGCCAGCTCGGTCGAGAACCTCGCCACTGAAATCCGCCACATGCAGCGCACCGAACTTCGTGAAGCCCAGGAATATTTCGCGCCGGGGCAAAAAGGCTCCTCCGCCATGCCGCATAAACGCAACCCGATTCTGACGGAAAACCTGACCGGACTTGCGCGCATTGTTCGAATGGCCGTGGTCCCGGCGATGGAGAACGTCACGCTCTGGCATGAACGCGATATTTCGCATTCGTCGGTCGAGCGCATGATTGGTCCGGATGCGACTGTAACACTGGATTTTGCCCTCGGGCGCATGGCTGGCGTCATTGAAAAACTGGTTGTTTATCCGGTCAATATGAAAGAACACATCGACAAGTTCGGTGGCATTCATGATGCCCAGCGCGTGTTGCTTTATCTTACACAGAATAATGTCAGCCGGGAAGATGCCTACAAGATCGTACAGCGCGGTGCCATGCGGGTATGGAAAAGCTTTGGCATTGACCCGGACAACCCGGACAGCCCGCCGGAACTGGATGCCGAAGACAAGGAAGCCGCCGCGCACGACAACCGTCTGATGTTCTTCCTGTCGAAAGACGAAGACATGATGAAGGTTCTGGGCGACGAAGACCTTGCCGGGCTGTTTGATGTTGATTCACTGGGCTATCACATGGCCCGGGTCGACGTCATCTTCAAACGGGTGTTTGGCGAAAGCTGACGGATATGACTGATCTGCTCAACCCGCTTAAAGTCAAGCTTGCCAACGATGAGGCGGTGCTCGGGACGATCGTGGCCATGCCAAGTCCACATGTGATGCAACTGTTCGCCGCATGCGGTTTTGACTGTTTGCTGATTGATCGTGAGCACGGTGCCATTGGTACCGAAAGCATGCAGGCGATGATCAATGTCACCAAAGGAACTGATGCGGTTCCATTGGTCCGGATTCCGAAAGACGAGACATGGATCGCCAGTGCGGCGCTGGATGCAGGCGCATTCGGTATTTTCTTTCCGTTGATCCTGAACGCCGATCAGGCTAGGGACGCAATAGCCACAACGTTTTATCCGCCTGCCGGAAAGCGCGGGTTCGGCCCCTTATACGCGCCGTCACGCTGGAATATGTCGATGCCCGATTATGCCGCCAGCGCCGATCAGGCGATCCTGCGGGTATTGATGATTGAACACACGCAAGCGGTTAAGAATGTTGACGAAATTCTTGAGGTGCCCGGCATTGATGTTGCCTTCATTGCGCCCTTCGACCTGTCGCAGAGCCTCGGCATCCCCGGACAGTTCGACCATCCGGATTTCCTTGATGCCGTTTCACGCGCCGAACAGGCTATCTTGAAATCCGGTATAAAACTGGGCGGATTGGCAACGACACCTGAAAAGGGACGCGAAATGCTGAATGCCGGTTACCGGCTTCTGATGATGGGATTCGATTCGATGATCATTGAAAATGCCGGCCGCGATATACTGGGCGACCTGAAAACCTGATCAACTGGCGGCTTCGTCCTGAATCTGCTGGGCCGCTACGCCGTCAAGTTCATCAATTTTTGCGCGGACCTGCTCATCGGTAACGCTTGAGCCGTGTTTTTCGATATCGGCCATTACCTTGCGCATGACATCCTCGATACCGGGTTCATCCATATCGGCGACAACCACTTCCTTGGCGTAGGCTTCGGCAGCCGTTTCAACAAGGCCGAAATCACGGGCCAGCCACAATCCAAGCAACTTGTTGCGCCGCGCTTCAACCCTGAATTCCATTTCGGCATCAAGCTTGAATTTGGCTTCGTAACCTTTTTCGCGATCACTGAAGGCGTCGGACATCAGTTGGCTCCCTTGTGGTATCTGCCCCTTGGGCAATGAATCTCAAGGATTATGTATAGACCTTTTCCCGGCTTCGCAACCGTTGCAGCGGACTAAATTAAATCTGTTTTTCCATGAGCCAGTTACTCAGATCAACCCCGCCGCGCCTGAACCTCCGGCGTCTGATAACCCGGTATCCCTGCATCTCATAAAAGGTTCGCGCCGTCAGACTGGCAAATGTAGAAAAACACCGCTGACCGGCGGCGGTTCCTTCATCTTCCAGCGCCGCCAGAACGTGGGCACCAATACCTTTTCGTATGTGATTCTTATGGCAAAACAGCATGTGAATATGGTTGCCATCGGCCAGCTCACCAAATCCGGTAATTTCACCTGAACTTTCGGCAACCAAAGTAATGTTTTCAACCATACGGGCCTGCCAGACCTCGGGGTCAGGAACCTTCGGCGCCCAGGCATCAAGTTGATCCGCAGAGTGATCAACGCCATTGATATTATGAATGGTATCGTAAAAAAGCTGGCAAATGATCTCTGTATCAGAAGTGTGAAATTTTCGAATTTTCATTCTCGCATCCCCTTAGTGCCCGGCGCGAACTCACGGGCACGGAGCTTCTGATATTAATCAACTTCGCAGCCTCACGGGTGCAAATATTTATCTGGTCAGGCACCGTATTAACACCCGCTGATCTCAGGCAGATGATCTCGTCGCCGAATTCTGATATACTTTTAGAATGATTTTTATATGCATATATTTTGGTGATTAAGCTCCGTATACAAGGATATTTGCAGTGAATTCTCGTGTGGAAATTCGATCTGTATATATTGCCCCCGATGAAAGTCCAGTGGACGCTCACATCATCACCCTGAACAAATGGAAAACCAGAAGCGGAGATCGCTTCGCGCCAAGCTGGAATGAATACACGATGATGGATTTCCCCCTGACTGAAATCCCATGCATTAGCCTCACTGATATCTCGATTACACCATTTCGGTCGACTTACAGGTTTTGGGGAACGGGATTAACGCAGGTCTTTGGTGGTGACTATACCGGCAAAACACCGGCAGACGTTCCTCCAAAATCACTCGGAATGAATGTCAATGGCGGCTGCGCAAGATTGATAAATGATCGGGCCCCGCATTATGAAGTGAAAGAGTTCCTTCGCGACAACGGCATATTCGGTCGGGCGATGGTTCTGCGACTTCCATTTTCGGATGATGGCGAAACTGTTAATCACGGCCTCAACATGTACAAATTCGAACGTTGGGATTCCAACGACTCGCTAACCAGTTATTTTGATGAGGTGTTTTCGGTTGTCGAAGACCAATTACCTTCGCAGAAGAGTCCTCAAATTTAGCGGTAATCTCACCCCTATCCAGCATTTTTCTGGTGGTTTCCGTATCCAGAGGCTAAATCATTTTTATGTGCACCGTGGTTATCCTCCGTCGTGAAGGACACCCTTGGCCGGTATTGCTGGCGGCCAACAGGGATGAGCTTCGTTCGCGCCCATGGTTGCCACCGGCCCGTCACTGGGATGATCGCAAACATGTCATTGCCGGGCGTGATGAACTGGCGGATGGCACCTGGCTTGCATTGAACGATGACCGTGTCGCCGCCGCCATTCTCAACCGCCGCCATTCGCTGGGACCGGCCGAAGACAAACGCAGCCGCGGAGAATTGCCGCTGGAAGCCGTCGACCACGCCGAGGCATCAGTTGCCGCCAAAGCGCTGTCGACGATTGATCCCGCCAGTTATCGCAGCTTCAACCTTGTCATCGCCGATGCTTCCGATGCGTTCTGGCTAAAATCGACCGGAGAACCCGGCAGCGATATTGACTGCGTCGCCATTCCGTGGGGGCTTTCGATGATCACGGCTTATGACCTGAACGACCTTGATTCACCCCGCATGAAAAAAAATCTGCCCAGATTCCGGAATGCCCCGGTCCCCGATCCCGAAACCGACGACTGGTTTGCCTGGCAGGGTCTGATGTCGGATAGCGAAGCTGATCCGGGTGAAGGGCCGGGCGGGGCCATGAATGTCGATATGGACGGTGATTTTGGCACCGGCAGTTCATCCCTGATCGCCCTGCCCGATCCCGGACGAATCGGCGTCAAACCCAAATGGCTGTTCGCCGCAGGACGTCCCGGAAAAGTTCCCTACACGCCCATAAACCTTTGAAAAATACACCTGAATGAGGACATACGACTCTGATTGTTTTCACCCCAGACACCTGCTATACGGGGCCTGTCCAAAGACATGACGGGCACCAATCAGGGTGCACCTGAACTCGGATCAAATTCATGACCAGACGCAGACAAATATACGAGGGCCGGGCGAAGGTGCTTTTTGAAGGACCGGAGCCCGGAACATTGGTGCAGCACTTCAAGGACGATGCCTACTCTGACGGCAGTTCGAGACGGGGCATCATTACCGGCAAGGGCGTGCTCAACAATCGCATTTCCGAATATCTGATGCAGCGCCTGAACGAAATTGGCGTGCCGACGCACTTCATGCGCCGGCTTAACATGCGCGAACAACTGGTTCGCGAAGTTGAGATTATTCCGATTACGGTCTGCGTCAGGAACTGTGTCGCCGGATCGTTGGCCGAACGGTTTCGCATGGCGGAAGGCACCGCCCTGCCCCGTTCAATTGTCGAGTATTATTACAAATCCGAAGAGCTGGAAAACCCGCTGGTCACGGAAGAACACATCACGGCATTTGGCTGGGCACATCCGCAGGATATGGATGAAATTGTCGCCCTTAGCCTCCGGATCAACGATTTCCTGACCGGACTGTTTCTTGGCGTCGGTCTGAAACTGGTCGATTTTCGTCTTGAATATGGACGCCTTTGGGATAACGAACAGATGCGTATTGTATTGGCCGATGAAATCAGCCCGGACAACTGTCGTCTGTGGGATCTGGAAACCAACGAATGTATGGACAAGGACCGCTTCAGCCGGGATATGGGCCGTGTCGAGGAGGCCTATCAGGAAGTTGCACGCAGACTGGGGATTTTGCCGGAAGGCGGTCCGCGCGATCTGAAAGGCCCGGCCTTAATGCAATAAGCGGATCGGGTTAATCCGGACTTCATATACAATCCCGTTGCCGGGAAAAGTTAAATTGTTACGAAAACCAGCCACAAGGGATCAAAGTGAAAGCCAAAATTCACGTAACGCTCAAACAGGGCGTTCTCGACCCTCAGGGCAAAGCCGTTCAGCATGCACTGGGGTCTCTCGGATTTTCCGGC
>JAJFIJ010000219.1 GCA_021775105.1 Rhodospirillales bacterium
GGTGACCGGGTGCTCGACCTGAAGCCGCGTATTCATTTCCAGGAAATAGAAGTTCTTGTCTTTATCGACAATAAATTCGACCGTTCCCGCCGAAACATAATCAACCGCGGCGGCCAGACTGACAGCCTGTTCGCCCATGGCTTTGCGGGTTCTCTCATCCAGGAACGGAGATGGCGCTTCTTCAATAACCTTTTGATGGCGACGCTGGATCGAACATTCACGCTCACCCAGATATACCGTATTACCATGTGAATCAGCGATCACCTGAATTTCGATATGGTGTGGTTCTTCGATAAATTTTTCAACGAAAACCCGATCATCACCAAAACTCGATTTCGCTTCGTTGGTCGAACGTTCCAACCCGTCGCGGCATTCCTCATCATTCCAGGCGACCCGCATCCCTTTGCCACCGCCACCGGCGGATGCCTTCAGCATGACCGGATAACCGATGTCGTTGGCAATTTTTACGGCATCTTCAGGATCGCGGACAGCTTCGGTATGACCGGGAACTGTGCTCACACCAGCTTCAAGGGCCAGTTTTTTCGACTCGATTTTGTCACCCATTGCCATCATGGCATGAGGTTTGGGGCCGATGAAGGCGACCCCCTCTTTTTCAAGCGCTGTCGGGAAATCCTTATTTTCCGACAAAAACCCGTATCCTGGATGAACGGCATCTGCGCCGGTTTCGCGAACGGCCTTCAGTATGTTTTCAATAACCAGATAACTTTCTGCCGATGGTGCCGGGCCGATCAGCACAGCTTCGTCAGCCATTTCCACGTGCAGCGCATCAAGGTCAGCTTCGGAATAAACGGCAACGGTGGCAATTCCCATCTTGCGCGCGGTCTTGATGACACGGCACGCAATTTCTCCACGATTTGCGATCAGAATTTTTTTAAACATGTATACGCCTCAAGGTTTACGTACAAAATACTCAGTCTTTGCGTCCGGAGAACGCCCCGAAAAACCCCATAACAAAAGCCGCATGGAGCGCCAGAACACTCCCCCACCCAACCAGAATAAAGACGAATCTGGTCGGATCAGTACCGGCGGAGAAATTCACCAGGAATATGCCCGCCATAACAATGAAGTAGCCTACCAGATGAAGGCCAAAGCCCAGCAACCGTCGTCTGGCACGTAAAATCTTTCTGTCGTCTTCCACCATCCCGCCTAGAGCGGCATGTTGCCGTGTTTTTTCCACGGATTTTCGAGTTCCTTGTCACGCAACATGCGCAGGCTACGGGATATTCTGAGGCGCGAGTTGTGCGGCATGATCACGTCATCAATAAATCCCCGATGCCCGGCGATAAACGGGTTGGCGAAGCGTTTGCGATATTCTTCTGTACGCTCTTCGATCTTTTGGTCGTCGCCGATATCCTGTCTGAAAATGATCTCGACTGCGCCCTTGGGCCCCATCACGGCAATCTCGGCCGATGGCCAGGCGAAGTTCACATCGCCACGAAGATGCTTTGAGCTCATCACATCATAAGCGCCACCATAGGCTTTGCGGGTAATCAGTGTAACCTTTGGTACCGTCGCTTCGGCGTAGGCGTAGAGCAGTTTTGCACCATGCTTGATGATACCCCCGAATTCCTGTGACGTTCCCGGAAGGAATCCCGGAACATCAACCAGAGTGACGATCGGAATATTGAAACAATCACAGAACCGCACGAACCGTGCCGCCTTGATCGATGATGAAATATCCAGGCACCCGGCCAGCACCATCGGCTGATTGGCGACGATACCAACCGTTGATCCTTCAATGCGACCGAACCCGGTCAGGATGTTACCGGCATATTCGGGTTGCAGCTCGAAAAAATCCCCCTCATCGACAAGCTTGGTTATCAATTCCTTCATATCGTAGGGTTTGTTCGGATTGTCCGGTATCAGGGTGTCGAGCGACATTTCAACCCTGTCATGCGGGTCCGGCGTCGGTCGAACTGGTGGTTTTTCCCGATTACTGGCTGGCAAGAAGTCGATAAAGCGACGAAGATGAAGCAAGGCATCAACATCGTTCTCAAAGGCCTTGTCGGCTACGCCGGAAGTGTTTGTGTGGGTAATCGCCCCACCCAGTTCTTCCTGGGTAACTTCTTCATGGGTTACCGTTTTCACCACATCCGGACCAGTTACAAACATATAACTGGTATCTTTGACCATGAAGATGAACTCGGTCATCGCGGGTGAATAAACGGCCCCACCCGCGCACGGCCCCATAATCATGGAAATTTGCGGAATAACACCCGATGCCAATACATTGCGCTGGAAAACTTCGGCGTATCCGGCAAGTGAGTCGACACCTTCCTGAATGCGCGCACCACCTGAATCGTTCAATCCGACAACCGGAGCACCAACCTTAAGGGCCTGATCCATGATCTTGCAGATTTTTTCCGCATGTGCGCCGGAAAGTGAGCCACCAAATACGGTAAAATCCTGGGAAAAAACAAAGATCAGTCGGCCATTGACCGTCCCGTAACCGGTAACCACGCCATCACCGGGTATGGATTGTTCATCCATGCCGAAATCCGTACAACGGTGTTCGACAAACATGTCCCATTCTTCAAAAGTATCGGGATCAAGGAACAGCTCAATCCGTTCACGAGCAGTCAGTTTGCCCTTTTTATGCTGGCTTTCGATCCGGCGCTCACCGCCGCCCATACGGGCGCGTTCGCGCTTTTCTTCCAGCTGATGGATAATGTCGTGCATAAATCCCTCAACGGCCCAAGAGTTCAGGGCATCGCCCCCCACATCTGTGAAAATAGAAGAACGTCCCGGAGTCCTCCAGCAAAAATCTGAAATTAACGAAGATCAAGGTTTCGGTCAGATTTTTACCTTAATCGCGGACCAGCTTCAGGTATCGATCTGCCATCTCCATATCCTTGCGGCGGTTGTCTCTTCGATCCGCAGCTTCATAATCCTCACCCCAGCGTTCGTTTTGCCAGGTCTCATCGAGCTGGGAGGCCTCAAATGCGGCCAGCCAGTCAATATGACCGCATGAAACAGCGAGTCCCAATACCAGCGAGCCGGTCAACTGGGTAATTTCGGCAAGTGCGGTAAGCTCGAAATCGTCATGATCATCAACAGCATGTCTCAAGTTTTCAACAACCTCAACCGGTTGTGCGATGTGAACGATTCCCGAAGTTATAAGCAGTCCCGCACCATACGATTCACTGGCCCAGTCCAGTATCGGTTGCCAAACGTCATTTTGCCGGGTCACCAGCTCATCCGGGCCGTCCGCGCGATAACATAGCAGGTCATTGGCACCGTAATCTGTCAGCTGGTCGGCCAGATTTTGGCGGTTGGGGGCCACCTTATCGATGGTAGTGCAGGCAAGACGCATCATGGGCATGGTCTCAGGTTTAATCTTGTCGACCTGCTCTTGCCATTCAGCGGCAATCTGTTGAGCCAGTGCAGAACCCGGAATGACAAGCGGAGCGCCAGTCGGCGTATTGACCTTACGCCCATCCAGCGTAATACCAAACCCATCTGAAAACGCTTCGCTATCGGCGTGTTTATAGAACCGCTTTACGGGGGCCTTAAGCATGGTGATGATCGCGCGCTCTAGTTGGTGCCGCTACCGAACAGACCTTTCAGACCAGAACCAATGCTATCCAGTGCGCCCTCTTCCTTTTTGGGTTGGGCGGCGGGTTGAGCAGCAGTATCACCGCCAGAGCTCTTGGGCGCTTCAGCGGATTTTGTTTCCCCGGGGACGACTTTCTTTCCAGCCAGAGCGGGAACACAATAGTCGTTTTCATCGATAGCTGTGGACGTCGCAGAAGAGACCGCCTTTTCGACCAGCAAAGATAGACCCATGGTGGCGATTGCAGCACCCGTACGCGCCGCCCCGGCGGCGACGTTACCAGCCGCCGCTGCCGCATCAATGGTCCAGTCCGGCTTGGCCAGTGTCCCATGGATATCGACAGGAACCATCGCCGCTGAAGCCAGGTTAGCTTTTTTGGAACGTGGATCAATACGCAGCTTGGGCTGTTCCGTTTTCAGGTTAACGTTACCGGTACCGATGACCGAAAAACCGCCAGTCTCAATAACGATAGCGCGGGCGTCCGCCAGTCCGGACTTGATATCGAAATGAACGACACCGCAGCGGATGGTCTTGTCGTCCTTACTGTCGAAGACGTTCAGCAGATCAGTTGATACGATATTGAGTGCACCGCTTTCGAGGCGGCCATTCTCCGTAACAATCCGGGCTTTACCGTTAAGCCCCGCCATCAGAGCACGGACCGACCCACCACTTCCAGATACATCAACATTCACATCGACTTTGCCGTTGGCGATATCTTTCAAATCTTGTGATTCCAGCGCCTGACCGTAATCCAGTTCGGCAATATCAAGTTTGGCATTGAGGGAAGGCGTTTTAGCTGAACCGTCAAGAGCGACATCACCGGTAATCTTGCCACTGAAGACAGTCGCCCCCGGTTTGATCTGCAATTTGCCGTTCTGCAATGACAGATCGACCGAAGTGTCGGTGATATTCATGCCCTGAACGACGACCTTTGCGCCCTTGAAGCCAAGCTTGACGTTGGCGGCTTTCAAACCATCCAACGGTAAAGGATCATTGGGGAAAACTTTTCCATCGCCTTCCTTGGATGGTGCTGGAGCGGCCTCTTTCTGACCTTCAGATTTCGGCAGCAATTCATCCAGATTAATCAGATTGGAGCTAAGTGATCCGTCAATGGTCGGCACCTTGCTACCAAGATTGACACTGACATTTCCGGAAAGATCGGTTGATCCGAATTTCAAATCAATGCCGGAAAGTGCCAGCGTCGAGCCGGAGTATTTTGCCATGCTCGAAACGTTCAGGGTATCAACCGCTGGCAATGCAACTTCCTTGAGCGCGGGAACCAGTGATGATGCTGCTGCCATCGTCTCAGAGATTTTGGCAACAGACAGACCAAGTTTCAGGTCAGCTGCCGGTTTTCCATCAGGTGCTCCGGCTTGCCCTTCAACCTTGATTGCTGTTGCCATAGCCGCGACATCCAATTTTAGCGGGAACATTCCGCCTGCCATAAGGCCGTTAATGGTGCCAAGGTTTCCTGCAACGCTAACCGCTTGACCGTTTACGCTGCCGACGACATCAAGCATCAGCGGCGCATCGCTGCCGTCGGCCTGAATACCAACATTGCTGACGATCAGATCATAAGACTGGCCCGATATGCCGTCCTTGTAGGATATCTTGACGTCTTTAACGCTAACCATACGGACGACCGGGATAACCGCTTCACCTGAACCGCCTTCATCTTTTTTGTCGGCTTCCTTTTTAGGCATAGCATCAAACACCCAGTTGCCTTTGCCCGATTTGTCGGTCTCTGCCAAAATATTTACGCCTTCAAGCACAACCCGCTTGATATCAAGCGTTCCGCTCAGCAAGGGCATGACCGAGACTTCTGCTGCAAAACGCTTGATGCTCACCATTTCCGGGCCGCTTCCCCATGCGGCGTTGGCAAAGCTCACCCCTTCAACGGCAATCGACGGATTGAGCGAAATTTCAAGGTTCAGATCACCGGCAATTTTCAGCTCGCGCCCTGTTGCCTCACTGACTTTTTCGGCAATTAGTCCCTTGTATTCGTAGAAATCCATGGATTTCAGGATCGCGACCCCCGCGACAACAACTGCAATACACAAAACAGCGATTACCGATATAATTTTTATCCAGCGGCTCATTTTTCCGTCTCCGTTTCTTATGCAAGGGTCGTAGGTAAATCAGAAAAGTTGTCAACGACAACCTCTGCCCCGCTTGCTAATAATTCTTCCACATCATGATAGCCCCATGCGACCCCAATCGCACGCACCTTGGCATTAACAGCCATTTCAATATCGTAGGTCGTGTCACCAATCATGACCGTATTTTCGGGCCGTGCGCCCGTATCGTTCATTGCATTAAACAACATTTCCGGGTGCGGTTTGCCACGCGCCCGGTCAGCAGTTTGCAGGGTTACAAACCTGTCGGCGAGATCGTGTTTAGCCAGCGTCGCGACAAGACCGCGATGGGATTTTCCAGTCGCGACACCCAACAACCAACCGCCCGTCTCAAGCTTATCAAGCATACTTCCAAGCCCCGGATACAGCGGTTCCGAAATTCCGCCTCCGGCTTGCAAGTCTTGCCAACTTTCTGAGTAGGCGATCCGCAAGTCTTCATGCCGTGCCGGTTTTTCGCCAGGAGCGAGGACTTTAAATGCTTCTGTTAGTGACAGTCCGACCACTCGCCTGATCGATTCACGGGACGGTTTGGGAAGATTGTATCTGGAAAACGCAGAATGAATGGAATGAATGATCGAATGCTGCGAATCAACAATGGTTCCGTCGCAATCAAATACTGCCAGTCTGGTATTACCCAATGGCGCAGATTGCTTTACCGATATCATTAAGTCGTCCTGATTTTCATTTTTTTGAGGTCCCGAATTTTGAAACCGGATCATTTTTCATTTGGCTGACCATAGCTTGACGGTTTGGCATCATCCGATTGAAAAAAGAGAAAGACATATCTGCAAGCACTATACAGATTCAGCAGGGATAACCGGGAAACCTAGTGAAAACACTGAACCTTTTCCCTCTTCACTGACCAGTTCAAAAATCGCATTATGCGCATTCGCAACCGATTTTACGATTTCAAGCCCCAGCCCCATGTGCCCACCCCGGCGATCAATACGCAATTCTGCATCAAGGATCAGTTCC
>JAJFIJ010000220.1 GCA_021775105.1 Rhodospirillales bacterium
CCATGGGTGCCTCCAGTCACGCAGAGAGCTTGATCAGGCGGGCGACTCGTTACTGGCCGCCACCCAGCGAATGGATGTATATCGCCAATTCCTTGATTGTCGCGACATCAAGGATATTACCCCAAGCTGGCATCACACCGCCACGACTAAAGGAAATTGTCTCAACGATGGTTGCCTTGTCACCCCCATAAAGCCAGATCGGATTGTTCAGCGCAGGTGCGCCCAACTCGGTATTTCCGGCCCCGGTCTCTCCATGACAGTCCACACAGTTCTCTGCGTACAAAGCCTTTCCGCGATTGGCGGCTTCGGCGTCCGATCCTCCTCCCGACAAAGCAAGAACGTATTCGGCGACGTCATTGACCCCGGCCTTGTCCAACGTTTCATCTTTCAGGAAAGCGGGCATCGCGGACGCGCGGGCCTCATCGCTCTGGTCGTTACGAATACCTTTGGAAATCGTGAAATGGATTGCCTCAACTGAACCACCCCACAGCCATTCATCATCATTCAGGTTGGGATAGCCTTTGAAACCCTGCGCGCCTGAACCATGACATTGTGAGCAATTGATGTTGAAAGCAGCGCGACCGCCAGCAAGTGCAAATTCCAGAAGTTCCGGGTCGGTACGGATTTCTTCCAACGAAGCTTTTTCAAGTTTATCGAGATGGACCTGTTGCGCCGCCTTGGCCGCTTTCATGTCCTTAGCGACTTCAGCCCGGGAACTGTAGCCCAGCATGCCTTTGGTATAGGAGCTGACCAGCGGTATCGCCGGATAGGCAATATAGTAACCGAAGGACCATATAATAGAGGCGTATAGAATCCATAGCCACCAGCGCGGCAACGGGGTGTTCAATTCGCGAATACCGTCCCATTCATGGCCGGTTGTCTCAGTGCCGGTGACCTCATCTATATGATGTTTATCAGCCATCGGTCAGTCCTCCTTAAACGGTATCTGGGCAGCGTCCTTGAACTTGTCACGAGCGCTGGGCCGAAGTGCATAAACCAGCACCCCAAGAAACATAACAAACAGAAAAACCAATCCCCAGGTCTGCGAGAAATAGCTTACATTTTCAAAAGTCATCTCGGTTTCCTATCTCAGATTTTCTTCTGCATTGTAGACAGAAAAATCAACCATCGTTCCCAATACCTGCAAATAGGCAATCAGCGCATCCATTTCTGTCGCCGCACCCGGTGCGCCGTCAAAATTTCGCGCCTTGGCACCTGGGTAACGTTCGATCATGGCGTCAACATTGTCTGAATCCGGATCGATCTGTGCCTCCAGATCGGCCATTGCATTAGTCACCATCTCAGCGCTGTAAGGCACACCAACGGCCTGATTGGCTTTCAGATGTCCGGCGATATCTGCATAACTGAGCGGCGTATTGGCCAGGAACGGGTAACCTGGCATAACAGATTCCGGAACCAGACTTCTGGGATCAATCAAATGGGTAGTATGCCAGTCATCGGAATATTTCCCGCCAACCCGGGCAAGATCCGGCCCTGTGCGCTTTGAACCCCATTGGAATGGATGATCGTACATACTTTCCGCTGCCAGACTGTAGTGTCCGTACCGTTCAAGCTCGTCACGGAACGGGCGGATCATCTGCGAGTGGCAGTTGTAACAGCCTTCGCGGATGTAGATGTTGCGTCCGGTAAGCTCCAGGGGTGTATAAGGACGCATGCCCTTCACTTTCTCGATCGTGCTTTCCAGAAAAAACAAAGGTGCGATTTCCACTAACCCCCCGATCGATACAACGATCAGGATACAGACGGTCATGAGGATCGAATTTTTTTCCAATTTGGAATGATCAAACATCAAATTGCCTCCTCAGCCCTGTGCTGTTGCGGAAACGGGAACACCAATTGCACGTTCTTCACGCTGTTCTCCCTTGATGGTACGATAGACATTGTAAGCCATTACCAATCCGCCAAGAAGATAGAGCACCCCGCCAAAAATTCTGATTACATAGAATGGATGCATGGCCTCTACGGTTTCGGCAAACGAATATTCCAGGAACCCGAGACTGTCGTAGGCTCGCCACATCAAACCTTGCATGATACCGGACACCCACATGGCCGAGGCATAAAGTACGATGCCCAGGGTCGCCAGCCAGAAATGCCAGGATACCATCGCCAGCGAATACAGACGTTGCCTGTACCATAGCTTTGGCACCAGAAAATAGATGGCACCAAAGCTGACCATGCCGACCCAACCGAGAGCACCGGAGTGAACATGGCCAACAGTCCAGTCTGTATAATGGCTGAGCGCATTGACGGCCTTAATCGACATGAGAGGCCCTTCAAAAGTACTCATCCCGTAGAATGCGACAGAGATCACCAATATGCGCAGAACCGGGTCCGTACGCAGCTTGTCCCAGGCACCCGACAGCGTCATCAGGCCATTGATCATACCTCCCCAACTCGGCATCCACAGCATGATCGAGAACGTCATGCCCAGAGTCTGCGCCCAGTCAGGCAACGCCGTATAGTGCAGATGATGACTACCAACCCAGATATAAAGAAATATCAGGCTCCAGAAATGGACGATAGACAAACGGTAAGAATAGACCGGGCGTTCAGCCTGTTTGGGTATGAAGTAATACATAATGCCGAGAAACCCTGCCGTCAGGAAAAATCCCACTGCGTTATGCCCGTACCACCACTGAATCAATGCATCCTGCACCCCGGACCAGTAGATATAGCTCTTGGTCCCCGCAAAACTGACGGGAACGGCCAAATTATTGACGAGATGCAACATGGCGATGGTGATGATGAAAGCCAGGTAGAACCAGTTTGCCACATAAATATGGGGCTCTTTACGTTTCCATAATGTGGCCAGAAAGACCAATAGATATGTCACCCAGACAATCGTAAGCCACAAATCAACATACCACTCAGGCTCCGCATATTCCTTGGATTGCGTAACGCCAAGCAGATACCCGGTAGCGGCCAGAACAATAAACAACTGGTAACCCCAGAACACAAACCACGGCGCATAATCGCCAGCCAGACGGGCTCGGCAAGTTCGTTGGACAACATAAAAGGATGTCATGATCAGGACATTGCCCCCAAAGGCAAAAATCACTGCCGAGGTATGAAGCGGACGCAGTCGACCAAAATTGGTCCAGGGTAAATCAAAATTCAGGACAGGAAAGGCAAGTTGCGATGCGATGATGACACCGACCAGAAATCCGACAACGCCCCAGAATGTTGATGCGATCAATCCGGCACGAATCACGCCGTCGCAATATTCAAAATCCTCGCCTGGCAACGGGCCCTCATGGGCCGGCCGGTCAAAGGACTTCTTAATCACAAAAAATCCCGCCAGAATACTGGCGATTACAAAGATCAACCCATGAACATACATACCTGTATCGGCAGCATTTGCCGTCAGGAATAGCCCTATCACGGCACTAAGCCCGATTGGTATATAAATGAGAAAACTCATTTCACTGACCTCTCAACATCTGGTCGCATGACAGGAACCTCACCTTTCAGCACCATAAACTAAAACGCAAAACCGCCTAATGCGTCATCATTAGACGATTCTATCAAAATTCAAATTGACCTACATCAAAAATTAGCTTTTCTGCCTTACACGTACCCTAATCTTTGGACATCGACTTTTGTTCGATCCAGAACAAAAGTCCTGAAAATCCGACAAACGCAGATAAAGCCAGAATCAGGAATAGTGTCTCACCCGTTGACATATCTTTCCCCCTTCATTCGAATTAGTCAAATGAAGGGATAGTCCAACATCTCCTTGCCCTCATTGATCCATGTCAACAGCCTTGACTTTGGTTAGGTGTTTTGGCGGAGACAAACTTGAGAGAGCTGTTCATACTAAGCAGAATGGAAACTCAAACAGATCACGATTTAATGACAGGCAGACCATGAGCATAGACAGTATTCGCGCCCTGAATTTCGATACCGGCGGCACCATTCTCGACTGGCACACGGGATTTAGCACGGCCCTGGCCGCTGCCGGCAAAAAGCACGGAATCGAGAAAGACTGGTCGGCAATCACCAATGAATTGCGCCGCCGCTGCCTGAAAGCCATGTTAAATCTCGGCGAACATGAAACCCCGGCCTACATTTTCGATGATGCGCATCGTTTTACGCTGGAAACCCTGGTGGAAGAAAACGGTCTCGGGGTCTTTACTGAAGACGATATTCACGCCATTGCCTATGAAGCACCACATAATTTTAACTGCTGGCCGGATTTCCCTGCGGTGCTGCCAAAACTGCGAGAAAAATACGTCGTTTCCTCCTTTACCATTTTAAGTTATCGGCTGATTATCGATACGGCAAAGAAGAACGGCCTGTCTTGGGATACCGTTTTTTCGTGCGAAGGCATTGGAAAATATAAACTGCTGCCAGAATCATACCGATCCGTCGCTGCCTATTTGCAGATGGATGTCAGCGAATGCTGCATGGTTGCCTGTCACAATTTTGACTTGAACGCGGCCAAAGCCGTGGGTTTTAAAACGGCTTTCGTGCGCAGACCGGATGAATGGGGTAAAGAAGGCCCACCGGATCCAGAACCCAATCCGGAACATGATATTATCGTCGACAGTTTTCCGGAACTTGCGGAAGCCTTGGGCGTCGCCTTTTAGACCATCGCCCGGTATCACGAATACCTGTCCGCAGTAACCTGGCGTAACTCAGAACCCTTCAGCTATTTCCTCAAGCACCTGGCGCTCAACCAGTGTCACCTTACGGTCCGATTCCATGACGATTGCTCTGCTAGAGCGAAGTCGGGTCAGGGTGCGGCTGACTGTTTCCGTGGTCAGGCCAAGGTAATCCCCAATGTCGTTACGACTCATGGGGATCGATACCGGATTATCCTGTTCCCCACGACGGACCGCCCGTTCTGAAAGCATCAGAACAAACGAAGCAATACGCTCCTTCGCGGTTTTCCGTCCAAGCAGCAGAATTTGATCCTGAGCTTCAGCCAATTCATAGCGCGCAAGACTCAGCAACCGGCGTTCAAGCTGAGGCGCCTTCTCCATCAGAATATCAAGGTCTGATCTGGAGAATTTGCATAGCGAAACCGGCGTCACGGCCTCAGCGCTATAAATATAGTCTTCACTGGCAGCGAGTCCGAGAAAATCACCCGCGAACAGGAACCCCGTCACCTGACGACGTCCGTCAGGAAGAAGCTTGTAAAGTTTAATAGTGCCGGACGTCAGATTATAGACATTTGCGGCAGGCTCCCCTTCGTCAAACAGGGAATCCCCGGCGCTCAAGTCAACAAACCTGACGATTTCATCCAACAATTTGAGTTCTTCATCTTGCAGTGCGGAACATACAGCGAGATGACGCACTTCACAGGCCGCGCATGGCGAATTATTGCTTTTCGCTCGCGGAATGGCCGAGGTAAGTTGCGATACTTCCGTAAATCTCAACTCGGTAGGGGAATTTTTCATCCGGCTATATATTCCAAATTCGTAAACTATTCACGAAGCTCTCAATTTCGCAGGAACCCACAACTATTACAACACAAACTGGCAGTGACAAAAACCCATTAATTTGATCCCGGTCAATGAATTTGGCAGTGTCTGAGGTAATCTGTTCCGGCGTATATATCATGCACAATAAATCCGGAGGCGCGCGCGAATGGAAAACCCACTTGATTTGATTGAGGCGGAACACGGGCGTCAACTTCGGTTGCTGCTCTCTCTCGAACGCATACTGGAATCCGAAGACGGTGTGGAAATGACCCGGTTTGCTCCGGAATTACTGGATTTTTTCACAACCGATCTTGCCCGGCACATGGAGCATGAGGAGAACTGTCTGTTTCCCTTGCTAAAACGACGCTGTCAGCCGACGGATGATCTGGAAATGATCATTAACCAGTTGTCCTTCGAACACGGGCTTGACCGAGACCTGGTCGAGTTTCTGGTTGCCGATCTCGGAAAAATTGCGCACGGGCACCACAATGCCATACCGGCCAGGTTCAATATTAATGCCCAGGCGTTTATTGAAACCCAACGCCGCCATATTCAGTGGGAAAACAGGATCGTCCTGCCGCTCGCAAAACAACGTCTAACAACAGAGGATATGCAGAAACTGGAAAATATGATGACAGAAAATTAATGGGCAAGTAAAAGCGTCAATTCGCCCGATTCCAGGATTTCGCGGGTAACGCCGCCGAACAGATATTCGCCCAAGGCGCTATGTCCATAGGCACCCATCACCAGCAATCCAACATCATGATTGCGCGATTCCTCGATCAGGCAACTGGCAATCGAGCCACCGTTCTTTTTAAGTGGGATACACTCATTGCGCACACCGTGACGAGACAGATAACGTCCCAGTTCCTCACCGCCGCCAACTTCATCTTTATCGCCAACCGTGACCACCCGGACTTCGCCCGCCGCTTCAAGAAACGGCATCGCCAATCCGACGCTGCGTGCCGCCTCACGCGAACCATCCCAAGCGACGGCGACCTGCATATTCTTGACATCTACCGACTGGTCTGAGGCGACAAGCACCGGACGTCCGGTATCAAAAAGGGCAGCCTCAAGGCTTGATGAGTCGACGCCGCCTTCCTGATCGTTGACCTTGGCCATAATGATCAGGTCAAACAGCCGACCCCGATGACCGAGTTCCCGGTTGTCGTGACCGGAAACCAGTCTCCATGCAAATCCGCCATTTGAACCGTTGAAATTTTCTTCAGAGTCCGGATCCACGATGTTCAATCCGGCGTCGACGCAGAGTTTCTGGAACAACTGCTCGGCATTTTTCGTGCGTGACGTCTCTTCGCGCTCAAGAGCATCAAATATCTCTGCCGACGCAAGCAGGCTGCCGCCGTCCGCCACGCTCGGCATGGCTGGGGCCGCTGGACGTTGCACATGTAACACTTCGACGTAGGCTGAGAAGGATTTTCCAACGGTGATCGCGGTTTGCACCACTCTTTCGCTGCCGTCTCCACCGTCCACACAAGCAAGAACGGAGCTGATTGTCATATGTGATCTCTTTTCATATTAAATTCTGACCGCGCCCCCCAAGAGCTGGTCAAAATTGCTGGTTTGTACCAGATTCCATGAACTATCTCTTCCAGATGCATCCCACGCATTGATCTGCATCAAGACTGAGGAATCGTCAGAAGGGACTTTGGCAAATTAAAAAAGACCGGATCTCTGAAAAAATCTGAACCGGTTGACATATGTCAAGGTGTCCAACTTCCATCCACGCAAGTATGTAGCGGTTCGATACCAGTCGAACGTAGTTCCTGATGGTCGTTACCATTTTGGACTAGCCCCTGTTTAAGTCCGGGGATGGTTGTGGTTCCTCCAGCACCACCCAGCCTTTCCGGATCTTTGCCCGGTCCGACACCCGACGGACCGGGCACTCTTTTTTTGAGGTTCTCCGTTTCTAATTTGATCTCGATCAAGGCTGATACGCTCGCGGGTCCATAATATCGCGCCATGAACACAGAACTCCTCAAGCTCTATGGCGGCGCTGTACCGCGCTACACCAGTTATCCCACCGCTCCACACTTTCATGATGGCGTGACGGAAACTGACTATCGGCGATGGTTGACGGAAATTCCTGAAACCAGCCCGTTGTCGCTTTATTTTCATGTCCCATTCTGTGCCCGCATGTGCTGGTACTGTGGCTGTCATACCAAAATCGTCAATCGGTACGAGCCGATTTCCGACTATGCCAATCTGTTGATGCTGGAAATGGACATGCTCGCCGAGACCCTGGGACCGTCGCGACCGGTGTCCCACGTCCACTGGGGTGGCGGCACACCGACGATCCTGTCGGCCAGCGACCTCCGCCAACTCATGGACCGGATTGGTGAGCGGTATTCGCTTACC
>JAJFIJ010000023.1 GCA_021775105.1 Rhodospirillales bacterium
GATCTGAAACATGTTGTGTTTGGTCAGGATGTGGCAATTGAGGGCGTCGCCAGTGCCATCAAACTGGCTCGCGCCGGATTGCGTGATGTTGAAAAACCCATCGGCTCGTACCTGTTTTCCGGACCGACCGGCGTCGGCAAGACCGAAGTCGCCAAACAGTTGGCCCACGTTATGGGTGTCGAACTGGTGCGATTTGATATGTCAGAATATATGGAACGTCACTCGGTTTCCCGTCTGATCGGTGCCCCTCCGGGATATGTCGGTTTTGATCAGGGCGGTCTGCTGACCGATTCAATTGATCAGCAACCGCACGCAGTCCTGTTGCTCGATGAGATCGAAAAAGCTCATCCTGATCTGTTCAATATTTTGTTGCAGGTTATGGATCACGGCAAGCTGACGGATAACAACGGCAAGAGTGTTGACTTCAGAAACGTCATTCTGATCATGACAACCAACGCCGGTGCCGCCGAAATGGCAAAAGCCGCCATCGGGTTTGAGCGCGAGGAACGTGTCGGCGACGATCAGGAAGCGATTGAGCGGATGTTTACCCCTGAATTCAGAAATCGTCTGGATGCGATTATTCCGTTTGCTTCACTGCCGCCGGAAGTTGTCGCCCGGGTGGTCGATAAGTTTGTGATTGAACTGGAATTGCAGCTTGTAGAGCGTGATGTGGTGATTGAACTGACTGAAAGTGCGCGCGAATGGCTGGCGAAAAAGGGTTATGACCGGAAATTCGGTGCCCGACCGCTGGCGCGCGTGATTCAGGAACACATCAAGAAACCATTAGCAGAAGAACTGCTGTTCGGTGAACTGGAAAAAGGCGGTGTTGTCATCGTCAAGGTTGAAGACGGCAAGGTCGGATTCGAGTATTCCAAAGACACCAAGGTTCCGGCCAAACGTAAAAAGGGCAAGGTCCCGGCGCTGGTCAAGTAGCATCAGGGAACCAGGCCATGTCTGACGAATTCCTGAAAGGCGTTCGCGTTCTTGACCTGTCGCAGTTTTTGCCAGGTCCGTTCGCGACCCAGATGCTTGCAGACATGGGAGCGGATGTCCTCAAAGTCGAGCCGCCTAAAGGTGACCCCATGCGGGAGTTAAATCCGGTCACAAACGCGCGCGGTCCGGCATCTTTTCATGGGGTCATCAATGCCGGTAAACGCATTGTCCGCATTGACCTTAAATCCAGCGAGGGGAAATCGGCACTGGAAACGCTGGTCCGGAAAACCGACGTGTTGCTCGAGAGCTATCGTCCAGGCGTTCTGGAAAGGTTGGGTTTCGGAATTGATCGCCTTCGGGAACTGAACAGTGGGTTGATCCATTGCGCGCTGTCGGGGTACGGGCAGACGGGCCCGTTGCGGCTAGCGTCGGGCCATGACATGAATTATATCGCCATGACCGGGGCCTTGAACGTTACCGGTCCGGCCGAGAAACCTGTTGCCGCATTTCCACCTGTTGCCGATTACGGTGGCGCGCTACAGGCGGTGATCGCCATTCAGGGCGCGCTTTTCAGCCGCTTCCGGACGGGAAAGGGTGCTTTCCTTGATGTTGCCATGGCCGATTCAATCCTTGCCTGGCAGGCGTCTGCCATGACCCAGGCCGATCAGGCGGATGACGGGCCGACCCGCGCTTGTGATCTGCTGACGGGAGGGGCCGCATGTTATCAGAACTATCAAACTTCTGACGGCAAGTTCATCTCTCTTGGTGCTATCGAAGAAGTGTTCTGGAAAAATTTCTGCGAAGCGGTCGAACGCCCGGAATGGATATCGCGCCAACTCGAACCCTTACCGCAAACCGGTCTGATTGACGAAGTTTCAACACTGATTAAATCCCGACCCCGGTCTTGGTGGGATGAGCATCTGGCTGCGACGGACTGCTGTTATCATCCGGTCCTTGAATATGGTGAAGTCGCCGAATGGTCGCAGGTCGTCGAACGTCAGCTGGTCGATGGCGGTCGCGATGGCAAACCGTTCGAGAGCATTCGTTTCCCGGTCTGGACTGACGGTAACCCCCCGGCTAAACGCCAACCATTATCGGAAGTTTCGATCGAAGAGTCGCTCAGAGACTGGTCTAAGACCTCATCCTGACCCCAGATAGGGTTCGATGGATTGCAGGAATCTGGAGAGCAACTCTGACTGCGATGAGATGTTCAGTTTCCCATAAGCCCGCTTGCGGTGGGTTTTTACAGTGGTAATGGAGATATCCAGATTATAGCTGATGGATTCCGACGAATGCCCACGGAGTACATGCTGAATGACCTGCTGCTCGCGGAGCGAAAGCTCCGGCTTGCCAAAATTATCAAACATTTCGTCGATCCGGCTATCAATCGGGCGGCTTGCCAGATTGTCTTTACGTAACGTCCAGAACTTTCGTGTGACAGCGCCGATGATCGGCAATTCGCGTTTCAGATCGGCCAGTTGGTCATCGTCAAATGTATGTTCGTCGAGCGGACAGTAAAGGCCGATTTCAGCAGTTGTCCTGTCCTCCGGCGACCCAAGCGGGACGGCGATCTCAATCTCTTCATGACCTTGCGGCCAGTTCTTGGTCACATAACCGATTTCTTCTTCAGGCGATGGCGATATTTTTAGAGATTTGTAATAAGAGTTTTCAAAAAAGGCGTCGGGAGCCAAGTCACGAATACGATAAACGCCGAGCTCCAGTCCTTTCAGATGCGCCAGATAGAACGGATTTAAAACGTAGGTGCCGTTGATATAATTCTCGATCCCCGATTTTGACTTGGCATCAGGAAAAGTGTCGTAAAGAGAGATCGGGCGTGACCGTCCGCGGTTGATAAAAAAGGTCGCCATCGTAAACGGGACCAGTTTCGACAGGCTTTTGAGCAACTGTTCGGGTAGCTCGACATGATCGATACAATCGATCAGTTTTTCAATTTCCAAACGCCATTCCAGAGATTTAGCGGTCATTTTTATCCTGCCAACACATCACCGAAACCAACTATCAAATCGTGTCCTTCTCGGGGGGGATATACCCGCCCAGTAGGAAATGGGTAGTCTTCCAAACAAGGTCGCTTTTGCCAGATGGCGTCGGCGAGATTTTTTGAAACGCCAGTAAGGGTCTATTAGACAGATGTCAGCTTTGAATATCAATTTTATCCGTGACCAATTTCCCGCACTGTCATCGGCGGACGGTAAAGCCACCCCCATATTCATGGACAATCCGGGAGGCACTCAAGTGCCACAGATGGTCATTGACGCGATGGTTGACTGCCTGATTCACGCAAATGCCAACCTTGGAGGTGTGTTCGCCACTTCCGGGCGCGCTGATGCTATTGTAGCCGACGCTCACGTGGCAATGGCGGATTTCGTGAACGCACCCTCGCCACGCGAGATAATCATTGGCCAGAACATGACAACACTGACGTTTCATATTTCGCGTTCCATCGGGCGGATGTTTTCCAAAGGCGATGAAATCATTCTCACCAGAATGGAACACGACGCCAACGTTTCTCCATGGTTGTTGCTGGCGCGTGATCTTGGGCTGGAGGTCAAGTTTCTGCCGTTTGACCGGGAAACCTACGAATTTGACATGGCCGAACTGGACAAACTTTTGAGCCCGCGCACCAGACTGGTTGCCTTCAGTCACGCCAGCAACATGACCGGGACAATCAATGACGTAAAGGCGGTTGTTGAGCGGGCGCATGGTGTTGGGGCATTGGTCTATGTGGATTCAGTACAATACGCGCCGCATGGAGTAATCGATGTTCAGGACCTCGGTTGTGATTTTCTTGTTTGTTCGCCTTACAAGTTCTTCGGACCCCACATGGGGGTTTTGTGGGGTCGTGAAGACCTGCTGATGGAACTTGATCCCTATAAGGTGCGACCGGCAGCTGACAGTTTGCCCGACCGTTTTGAGACCGGCACCCTCAACCATGAAGGCATGGCCGGCATTACCGCAACTGTTGATTACTTCGCCGCTATCGGAGGTGATCAGGCTGATGACATCTACCGTAGTCGTTATGCCCATTTCGATGGTCGTCGGCAAAACCTGTGTGCAGCGCTTGATTATCTGACCGACTATGAAATTCCGTTGACGCGCAGTCTGATTGAAGGATTGGCCGGATTGCCGGGAGTCAAAATTCATGGCATCACTAATCCCAACGCCATGAATTTACGGGTTCCCACGGTATCGTTTACTGCCGAAGGGTACCATCCGAGAACAATTTCAAACGCTCTGGCTGAGCAAGGAATTCAGGTCTGGGACGGACATAATTATGCAGTTGAGCCGGTCAATCATCTGGGGTTGATGGAAGCTGGCGGCATCGTCCGGATCGGTCTTGCACATTACAACACTATGGAAGAGGTCGACAAAACAGTTGCCGCCGTCGCCGCCCATCTGGGTGCATAAGCGTGTCCTCCTCAGGGGGGATGTACACCATCAGTGAAAATTAACACAATTGATCAACCACAATAAAAATCAGAAACTGTTTGCTAAACAGACCAACCAGCAAAAAGAGAGGCATAATACGATGATTAAAATATTCAGAATGGCTGCTTTGGCAGCCGCTGTTATGGTTGCCGGACTGATGCAGTCAGCGTCAGCAGAGAAGTTACGTGTTGGCATGGAATGCACTTATGCGCCGTTTAATTTCAAAAATGCCAGCGGTGAACTTGACGGATACGATGTTGATGTCGCCAAGGGGGTTGCCAAATTGGTTGGTGCCGACCTTGAGTTTATCTGCCAGAAATGGGACGGCATGATTCCGGCCTTGCTGGCCAACAAGTTCGATCTGATCATCGCGTCCATGTCGATCACCGACAAGCGCATGAAAAAAATTGATTTTTCAGCACCTTACCGGATTTCCGTCGGCCGTCTGGTTGGCAGCAACAAGATGACCACGAAACTGTTCGATGATGTCGGCAAACCCATCGCAGCGAATTTCAAGGGTCTCAAGATCGGTACCGGTCGCGCCACAACTTACTCCAGCTGGTTCGAAGCGAAAATGCCGGACGCCAAGCTTGTCCTGTATGATTCGTCAGAAGCCATGTATCTCGATCTGGAAAATGGTCGCACCGATATGATCATGACCAACCCCATGAAGGCGCATCTGAAGTTTCTCAGCAAGCCGAACGGCAAAGGGTTCAAGTTCGTCAGCCCACAGATCGACGAGCGAAAATTCTTTGGCACTGGTGTCGGTATTGGTATGCGCAAGGGCAGCGATGCTTTGCGCGCCAGACTTGATAAAGCGGTCAAGACCTTGTCCACGGACGGATCGCTTGAAAAATATGCCCTTAAGTACTTCCCGTTCGCCATCCATAACGAGAAGTGGACCCAATAGTTCCCTGTTGGGCGTGCGCGGTGGGGTTGCTGAGATGACTCCGCCGCGCATTGTCTGATCATCGAGCGACGGAGGCAGACCCGTGGACGCAACGACTGGGTGGTGGGACGATTTTTTCTGGGCCGGTGTAGAAGTCGTTCAGGTATTTTTCGTTGCGATGGCCGGAACAATTTTGTTTGGACTGATCGGTGCGGCCGCCAAACTGTCGAAAAATAATATCGCCCAAAAGCTTGCCAGTGGGTACACTGTATTTTTCCGCGGCACACCGGAAATTCTGATTCTACTGTTGATCTACTTTGGCTCGGCAGTCACCTTAACTGCTATATTTCAAGTCTTTGATCCGGATATAAAATATGTCGATATCCCGCCTTTTTGGGCAGGCTCTTTCGGCATTTCCCTGATTGTGGGAGCTTACGCGACGGAAACATTTCGCGGGGCGTTTCTTGGTGTTGATCCCGGACTGATTGAGGCGGCACGGGCTCTCGGAATTTCTAATTTCAAAACATTTATCTATGTGCGAATGCCTGAAATGTGGCGCCTCGCATTACCTCCCTTTGGCAATCATATGCTGTCCGTGATCAAGGATACGGCGTTGGTTTCAATTATCGGGTTGAATGAACTGCTGTTTGTCGCCGAACAGGGGATGGGGGCTACTGCGAAACCATTTCCTTTCTTTATTGCAGTCGGAGGGATCTATCTCGGGTTTTCAACCATCATCACGCTAAGCGCGATGGGACTGGAAAAGCGTGCGAACCGGCATCTGGAAGGTTCACGATGACTTTTGATTTATCCCTGACGATGGAAAGCATTCCCAAGATGCTGTCGGGTATTGGCACGACCTTCGAATTGCTGTTTCTGTCGCTGGTTTTGGGAACGGCGCTGGCCATTGTATTGTTACTCATGCGGCTTAGTGGCCGGTGGTTTCTTGTTGGACCATCCATGGCCTACATTTACGTTTTTCGCGGCACGCCGATCCTGGTGCAAATATTCATTATCTATCACGGTTTACCGGGACTGGAATTTATTCGCGATAGTATTTTCTGGCCGATTTTTCGTGAGCCGTTCGGCTGCGCCCTGATCGCGCTTACACTTAATACCGGCGCCTATGTGTCAGAAATCCTGCGCGGCGGCGTTCTGGGTGTGGACAAGGGACTGCTGGAGGCGGGCGCGGCACTGGGGCTTTCGGTGCGCCAACGCTTCATTTATATCACCACACCCATCGCGATCCGGCTGGCGACCCCGGCATATAGCAATGACGTCATCTCGTTGATGAAATCGACGGCGCTGGCGAGCACGATTACAGTGGTCGATATGACCGGAATCGCACGGACAATTGTCGCCGAGACTTATGCGCCTTATGAGATATTTCTCTCATTGGCGATTATTTATCTGATCCTGACATGGTTCATTCAGAAAGGATTTGGTTTGTTCGAAAAGCGAATGAGCCGGTATATGGTAAAATGAGGCGCTTACGATGACCGACACCACTAACAACACAAATCAGTCACCTATCATCCAGTTGATTGATGTCGACAAGTTTTTTGGCATCTTTCAGGCACTAAACAAGATCAACCTGGAAATTTCCAAAGGCGACCGGATCGTTGTCTGCGGCCCCTCGGGATCGGGAAAATCGACGATGATCCGCTGTATCAACCGGTTGGAGGAACACAGTGCGGGGCAAATCATCGTCAATGGTCATGAACTGACCGGCGATGTCGAAGACATTGATGCGGTGCGGCGCGAAGTCGGCATGGTGTTTCAAAGTTTCAACCTTTTCCCCCACCTGTCTATTGTCGACAACCTTATGCTCGCACCCCGATTGGTGCGCAATACGCCCAAACCCGAAGCCCGTGAGAAGGCCATGAGTCTGCTGGAACGGGTTAAAATTCCCGAACAGGCCGACAAATACCCGATCCAGCTTTCTGGCGGTCAGCAACAACGTGTCGCTATTGCCAGGTCATTGTGTATGAACCCTGAAATTATGTTGTTCGACGAGCCAACCTCCGCACTCGATCCGGAAATGATCAACGAGGTGCTGGAGGTTATGACCGATCTTGCCAACGACGGCATGACCATGATTTGCGTGACCCATGAGATGGGGTTTGCCCGCTCCGTTGCAGATGAGGTGGTGTTCATGGATCAGGGAGAAATCGTCGAAAAAAACACACCTGCGGAATTCTTTGATCATCCGGAAAATGACCGGACAAAAGAATTCCTCAGCCAGATTATCCAGCATTAGCCAGAGGATCGAATATGAGCGATATCCAACTCTCTGCATTCGTCAAAAGTGCTGAAATGATGGCTGCTTTTGCGGGCAATTTGATTCGTGAAGCAGCAGAACGTCCATATGGAATGGAACTCAAGAGCGACGGCAGTCCGGTCACCGATGTCGACAAGGCAACAGAAGACTGCATTCGCACGCTCATTGCTGAGCGCCATCCGGATCATGGTATTCTCGGTGAAGAACGCGAGCCGGTATCCCCGGATGCTGAATTCGTCTGGGTCATTGATCCTATAGATGGCACGTTGCCGTTTTTGGCGGGTATTCCGGTGTTCGGTACCCTGATCGCATTGATGCAGGGAGACACGCCGTTGCTCGGAATTATTGATATGCCTATGACCAACGAACGTTGGGTTGGCCAACACGGCAAGGAAACCCTGCGCAACGGGGTTCCGGTTCGCACCCGCGAATGTAGTGATTTATCGAGCGCATTGATGTCCACCAGCAACCAGGATTTTTACGGTCCAGACGATATTGAAGCCCTGACGCGTATGAAAGATGCTACCCGTCTGGCCGTTTATGGCGGTAGCTGTATGTCTTATGCGCAACTCGCGACTGGCCGTATTGATGTTGGAATGGATGTGCAGTTTGATATCCATGATTATCTTGCCCTCGTTCCTGTCATTCAGGGTGCGGGCGGAGCCATCACGGACTGGGACGGCAATGCGCTTGGCCTACATTCAGGGCACCGTTTTATCGCTGCCGGGGATAAAAAGGTCCATGATGAAGCCTTGCGTATCCTGAATCAGCGCTAAATTGCGACAATTAGAGGAAATGAGGCTTATGAGCGATTTGGATTTATTCGTCGCCGTCGCTCACGAGTTGGCTGATATTGCCCGGAAACTGGCCCGTATCGCTTTTGTCGAAGGGGCTGCCTTCCAGTCGAAATCTGACGGCAGCCCGGTGACTGAAGTTGATCAGGCGATTGAATGGGCAATGCGGGACATCATCGTCGAAAAGTTCCCCGAACATGGCATCCTTGGTGAAGAATACGGCAATAGCGATCTCGACGGAGAGTTCGTGTGGGTAATCGATCCCATTGACGGTACCAAGTGTTTTGCAACCGGGCTTCCGACTTTTGGCAGTCTGATCTCGCTTTGCCAAAACAACACCCCTGTCATCGGTATCATTGAACTGCCGGTGGCCGAACAACGTTGCGTTGGTGTGGTCGGACAACCAACCACTTTTAATGATAAGCCTGTGCAGTGCCGGTCACGCGCGACGTTGAAAGAATGTGTCATGTCTCTTAGTGGACCCGAATTTTACAAAGAGCATGCACCACGCCAGGGGTTTGAGCGGCTTTGGCCTGAATCAGAATGGAATGTTTATGGCGGTGGTTGCGTCTCTTATGCTTCGCTTGCCAGAGGATTTGTCGACCTGTGTCTGGATGGCGCCAACCTCAGCCCGTACGATTTCTGCGCTTATGTTCCGGTTATAAATGGTGCTGGCGGTCTTATCTCGGATTGGCAGGGAGACTCTCTTGGGCTGCACGCAGGACCGGCAACACGGGCCAAGGGTGTTTTAGCCAGTGGTGATTCAAGAATTCATGATCAGGCGCTTCGTATTATTGCGGAATAAACCTTTATCCGCTGGGGCAGGCGACTTCGCCCGAGATCGTGACGCTGGCGGCTCCTTTGGGGGCGACTCTGGCAACAGCCAGCGGGAACAGTTTATAGGCTTGAAGGCCGAGCGGACGGCCGGTCTTGTCTACGCGCTGAACTGCCACCCCGCGACAGGTGCCACATGAATTGACCAACACCACATTTCCCGGCCCGCGCTCCTCCAGCTTGACGCATTGTTCGCCTTGCACAGGATTGTTCTGCTCGCTTTTGCAGGGAATATCGCTGGTGATACGTGACTGTCCGGGGCCGCGAAAGGGGACTTGGAACTGGGATCGGGCGGGCAGGTTGAACTCGCGACGAACCGGAGTTGAGATACCCGCGCGTTTGCGAATCACACTGACCACGCGGCATGTTCCACAGGTATTGATCAAGGCTTCACGGTTCCCGTTGCGAACCAGTCGTGTGCATTTGACGGCAACGTTCAGGAGGTATGGATGTGCAACTGTGCCACCCGGCAGAACCGGCAGGTTTGCGGCCTGACCTGGGATAGCGTCTGCGACAAGCAGCAGGATACTGAAAAAAACGTAAAGGCCTCTCATTTTGTTGACCACCTCCATGATTCCGTTCAAATCTAGCAGTGAATGGTTAACGGAGAGTCAAGCTGACTGGGGTTTTCAAACCGAAGAAGTGTAGGGCGGGGCCGGAAAATACTCGATACCTTTTTGGACTTTCCGGGCGAAGCTTTCGTCAAAAATCTGCCCCAGCAACCAGAGCGACATATCGATACCCGCTGATACGCCGGCAGAACTGACAAGATTACCGTCGCGGACAAACCTTACATCATCAAGGACCGTAATGTTGCCGCGCTGCCTGAGCATTTCAACAAATCCCCAATGGGTGGTTACACGTTTGTTTTTTGTGATCTCTGCCTCATGTAGCAGCAGGGCCCCTGTACAGACGCTGGTCACCCATTGACATGATGGTGCAACTTCTTTGATCCAATTGATGATATCCGGGTTATCGACCTCGCGGCGGGTTCCCTGACCGCCCGGCACTAACACAACATCCAGTTCAGGTGCTGATTCAAAACTGTGGTCCGGAATAACCCGTAAACCTTTCGCACATTTTAAAATTTCACCTGTCGTCGAAATCGTGACGACAGTGTCATCTGGCCTGTCTTTGAAGGCATAGGAAAAGACTTCCCATGGCCCGATAAAATCAAGTTCCTCAACGTCATCAAAAATCAGAATACCAACAGTCAAACCCATACTTTTTCCTTTCTGGAGGTCTCTGGCAATTCAGATGCCATAAATCTCAAGGTTATTCATCATACGTCTTTGTTGCGAAAAGGTGAGTGGGCCATTAACTCGGAAATTTCATAGTTAACGCCCCGACGTTCCCGGACAAGAAAGTCTTCAATGGCGTCACGCAGGCCGGGGTCGGCGATCCAGTGGGCGGAGTAGGTCAGGGATGGCAGGTATCCACGTTGAATTTTGTGCGGCCCCTGCGCACCCGCTTCAACACGTTTAAGACCATGCGTAATGGCGTAGTCAATGGCCTGATAGTAGCAAGCTTCGAAATGCAGGAATTTATGGGTTTCCATGCATCCCCAGTTCCGTCCATACAAAGTGTCGTTGTCTTTGAGATTGAGCGCACCGGCAACCAGTCGCCCTGCGTCATCTTCTACAACAATCAGGACTACCTGATGTCCGAGATTTTCACCCAGCAGAGAGAAGAATTCGCGGTGCAGGTAACTCTGGCCCCACTTTTTATCCGATGTCGCCAGATAGAACTGAAAAAAAGCATCCCAGTGCCGCTCTGTAATTTCGGATCCCGACAGGGCTCGAATGGACAGATTTTTGTCGGCGACCGTTTTGCGTTCCTTGCGGATGGCCTTGCGTTTGCGGGAGTTAAGATCGCTCAAAAAATCATCGAAGCTTTCGTATCCGCGATTTTCCCAATGGAACTGTTGTCCCGTCCGTTGCAAAAGGCCTAACCTGCCAAGCTCGCTCCACTCCGTTTCTGTTGGAAATGTAATGTGAACAGAAGATACTTTTAACTGATCCGCCAGTCGAACCATACCGGTACCAAGATGATTGCGAAGGTCGCGGCGACGCTCTTCTGGCAAGTCTGGGTGAACCAGCAACCTTGATCCGGTTGCCGGTGTAAAAGGTACGGCACACTGAAGTTTCGGATAATACTGCCCGCCGGCCCGTTCATAGGCATCCGCCCACCCCCAGTCGAAAACGTATTCACCATAAGAGTGGTTCTTGAGGTAAAGGGGGGCGGCGGCCAGCAACCCGCCAACCGGGTTTTCGATGATCAGATGCTGGGCCATCCAGCCGGATTCAGTGTTAGCTGAACCACTGTCTTCAAGCGCACGGAGAAACCCGTATGAGGTAAATGGGTGATTATTTTCGACACAGGCGTCCCAGTCCGTTCGGGAAACTTCCTTCAGAGTGGGGATGATTTTGATGACCAGTGCGTCGCTTCCATCAGGCATGCCCTAGATTTGAGGGGAGGAGACCCGGAACGCAATAGGAAATGTTGCGGAATTATGCACCCTTCCATTTTTTTTGCAGGGTCGAGCTGATATAGTTGACGAATATTCGGAAGGGGACAATTGGTGCGCAAAATTTTCAGAACTGGTTTTTTGCTGTTCGGGTGTATCGCGCTGGTCGGTTCCGGCTCGGTCGCTTATGCCGGGGTCAAGGTTCTGGAAGGCGGAAAGATCAAATCTTCCTCAGCCCCCAGTAAATCACGAAAACCCGGGAAAAGCTCAAAACTGTTCCACCCTGATCCGAACGACCCATCCAATCAGTTCGAGCCGGGGGAGGTGGTTGTTCTCAACCCACCGAAAGGCTTTGTCGCCGGGGTCAGTGGCGAGGGATATCAGGTTCTGGAAAGCGAGAATCTGCAAGGTCTCGGGTTTTCAATGATGCGCTTGCGGGTTCCTCGCGCAAAAACTGTCCCCGATGCTGTCAGGGAATTGTCTGGCAGATATCCGGGTGCGACGATTGACGCCAACCATACCTTTGCCGCTCAGGCCGGGCGGGTGCATGCCCGAGGTGCGATGAGGTGGAAAGCCGCGAATGGCAAGTGCGGTGCCGGAATTCGGTTGGGAATGATCGATTCCGGCGTTGATACATCCCATCCGGCGTTCAAGAACCGTAACATTACGTTCCGCTCGTTTCACAAAAAGGGACGTCGTCCGGGACCAAAGATACATGGCACCGCGATTGCCTCAATGCTGGTTGGCGCCCCGAAATGGGGTGGCCTGTTGCCTGGTGCACGGTTGATGGCTGCCAGTATGTTTGAAATTGACAAAAACGGACGCAAAGTGGGGTCGGCAATCGGTTTGCTAAAGTCGTTGAGTTGGCTTGCAAAAGCCAAGGTCGATGCGATTAACCTGAGTGTTGCCGGAGGTGATAACAAGGCGTTGAGGTTGGCTTTCAATGCCGCCAGAAAAAAGAAACTGACCCTGATCGCCGCCGCCGGGAACTGGGGACGATCTGACAAGCCTGCCTATCCGGCTGCATACAAACACGTTGTCGCGGTTACTGCCATCAATTCGAAAGGCCTGATTTATAGTCAAGCCAATCAGGGCAGTTACATCGATTTTGCGGCGCCCGGTGTTGGTATTTACACGGCCGTACCGGGCGGCGGAAAAATCATGAGCGGCACCTCGTTTGCGACGCCATATATTACGGCGATGG
>JAJFIJ010000221.1 GCA_021775105.1 Rhodospirillales bacterium
TCCATGGATGCGTTCCTGAAGCACGCCGAGAAGGAAACAGGCGTGAAATGGAAACTCTTTCAGGCGTCGAATTATTCCGGCGTCATGAATGCCATGATTGCCGACCAGATCGATCTGGCGTGGCTCAGTGGCAAGAGTTACTGCCAAACCCATGAAGACTCCAAAGGCGGAGTCGAGCCGGTTGTCGCCGCCCAGGAGCCGGACGGCTCCATGGGCTATGTCTCGGTGCTCGTCGTCAAAACCGACAGCCCTTACAAATCCTATGAGGATCTAAAGGGCAAAACAGTTGCCCGCACGGATCCGCTTTCGGGCTCCGGCTACATCGTGCCGACGCTCGAATTCAACAAAATGGGCAAACCCGTTGACCAGTACTACAACTCTCCCCTGTCCGGAGGTCATCCTCAGGGCGTCATGGGCGTGTTGAAGGGCACCTATGACGGTGCGTTCACATGGACCTCTAAAGACGACAATATCGGCAACATTCGCAAGATGATCGACAAGGGGCTCCTGAAGCGCGACCAGATCAGGGTCATTTGGACATCCAAGCCGCTGCCATCACCGCCGATCGTTATTCGCAAGAGTTTGCCGCTTGCCATGCGGATCGACCTTGCAAAAATGTTCGTTCGCCTCAAGGACCACGACATGAAGCTGGCCGAAGCGATTGCCCAGGGCAAAACAAACGGCCTGGTCAGCGTGTACCATGAAAACTACGAACTCTTTTGTGAAGCCGCCAAGGCAGCCAGCGCAGCAAAGAAGCGGAAGAGAGACAAAAAGAAAGGCTAAATACGCAAGCCGGACCGGCGGGGGACTTTTTGTTGCCCCGCCGGCTTCGTTTCGCTGGGATGTTTCTGAAAACTCTCGTTTTCGCTATGCTATAACACCGCACGGGTAGAGTGATGATGCCAATTCAAGCGACCACGCAAGGGTCGGAGAGCGCGGTCGATGATTTCGATTCCGCGTATAAGGCATATCAGCGCAAAAAACGCGCCTTTAACGTCACCTTTTTGGCGGTGTTCGGACTGTGTTTCGTCCTCTCGATTATTTCCACCGAGTTTGATCTTCTTACCCTGGTTCAGGGTTTCCCGCGGACGCGTGAATTTCTATTCCGGCTGGTTCCTCCCATTACCTATGATGAATTCGCGCTTGATGTCCTGGATTGGTACTGGAACATCGAGGTTTGGCTGGAAAACCTTCTGAACACACTTTTGATGGCGTTCCTCGCAACGTTGATGGGAACCCTCATCGGTGGAGTGTTGAGTTTTTTCGCAGCTCAGAATCTTGCCAAGCATTATGCGACATACTGGATCACGCGCCGCATCCTGGAAATCGCCCGCACGGTTCCAGACATCGTATGGGCGCTGATTTTCGTGCTCACCTTTGGCGTTGGGCCAATGGCCGGTGTTCTGGCAATCATGTTTCACACTATCGGTGCACAAGGAAAACTCTTCGCCGAAGTCAACGAGAATATCAGCCAGCACCCCATTGAAGGGGTGCGCGCCACAGGTGGTAACTGGGTACAGGAAATCTGGTTCGCGGTGCTGCCCCAAGTGATGCCCAACTTCGTGTCTTATACGTTCTGGCGGATTGAGCTTAATGTTCGCAGCGCAACAATTGTCGGTTTTGTAGGCGCAGGCGGGATCGGCCATGACCTGTTCATCGCCATCCAGCTTCTGGAATTCCCGGATGTCGGGGCTATTCTTTTGATTGTCGTCACCACGATCATGTTGATCGATATTACCAGCGAGAAACTGCGTCATTACCTCGTTGGCGATGAAGCTCTCAAGCACTGAGGGATGGGGAACCAATAATGTCGTTAAAGCTGGATCAGATCACGGAACAGGAAATCAGCTTCGAGAAAAACCGGTTCCCGCGCGTTTTTTCAAAAAGTCCGAAGGAACTGGCGGTTTCATATCTGTTGTGGGGCGGACACATCGTGTTGACGATTTACTGCCTCTACCGGTTCGGCTTCTTTTCATACGATTTTATTTTTGGCTTGGGAACGCTGGGAGGGATCATCGCCACCCAAATGTTTCCGCCCACCGGTTTTGAGCAGTTGCCTGTATTTGGCAAAGCAATTTCCGAAACCCTGGCCATGGCTTTTCTCGGGACCATGTTCGGCGCAGTTGTAGGCCTTCCACTGAGTTTCCTCGCTTCCAGGAATATGATGCCCATACGGCCCGTGCAGTTTGGCTTTCGCCGTTTTGCGGATTTATTGCGCGGCTTTGATTACTTGATCTGGGCCTTGATATTTGTCCGTGCGATTGGTCTGGGGCCAATGGCCGGGATAATGGCCATTGCCATCGTCGAAACCGGCACCTTCATCAAACTCTATTCTGAGACAATCGAAAATCTGGACACCAAGCAGGTTGAGGGCATCAGGGCGGCGGGTGGCAACCGGTTGCAAGTCATCCGCTTTGGCGTATTGCCCCAGGTGTTACCCGTTATCCTGTCAAACACCCTCTATTTATTTGAGCATAATACCCGCTCGGCCTCCATTCTCGGCATCGTCGGAGCGGGCGGTATCGGCTTCCTGCTGAGTGATCGGCTTCGTGCCTATGAATGGCAGGAAGCAAGTCTCATCATAATACTCATTGTCATTACCGTTTACGCGATCGACTACCTGTCGAAGATTATCCGGGAGAGGTTCATTTTTGGCGACGATCACAGGGTGAGCGGCCCGGTACTGGACAGTGAAGATGTGTAAAGACCGGGGGAGCGACACGATGAAAATAATGATCTGTGGTTTGGGAGCAAGAGTCAGAAGATGTTGAAGCTTGAGCATGTCACCAAAAAATTCGGCGACTACGCTGCCGTCAACGATGTCAGCATCGACGTACCCGCTGGCCAGATGCTCGGGATTATCGGGCGCTCGGGCGCGGGGAAATCAACCCTGCTGAGAAGCATCAACCGGCTTCACGATATTACCGGGGGGAGCATCGTTTTCAAGAACGGCAAATCCTCCGTGAAGATCGACAGCCTGAAGGGCAAGGCATTGCTTGAATGGCGGGCCCATTGCGCGATGATCTTCCAGCAGTTC
>JAJFIJ010000222.1 GCA_021775105.1 Rhodospirillales bacterium
AAGGGATCGGGATCGTGTCCCCGGTTTTCGGGAGAGTAGGGCAGGCAGTGTATCAGATTAGCCATAATTAAGTAAGGTGTCCCCGGAACTATATTAGTAAGGTGTCCCCGGAACTACATTCGATTTCCCCGACACCGGCGAACCACCCATGGCCGCCATGGGGCCAAGCCGCCTCGAGCTCACCAAGCCGGTTATCGCTGCCATCGCGGGACCAGCAGTCGCTGGCGGAATGGAGCTGGCGATCTGGGCGGATATGCGTGTCATGGAAGAAACCGCCTTTATGGGTGTCTACTGTCGGCGTTGGGGCATTCCACTCATCGACGGCGGTACGGTCCGACTGCCCCGCTTGGTGGGTGAAGGTCGGGCACTGGACTTGATCTTGACGGGACGCAAGGTAGCGGCTGATGAAGCCCTTCGGATTGGGCTTTGTGAATACGTTGTGCCGGAAGGGCAGGCGCGTGAGAAAGCGGAGCAACTAGCTCACGACATCGCCCGCTTCCCCCAAAGCTGCCTGCGGGCTGATCGTCGTTCAGTGAAGACTCAACATGAACTGGGTCTGCGCGACGCGCTTCGTCAAGAATGGCACGGTAGCAAAGCAGAAGTTACGCACGGGATTGAAGGCGCCATGCGATTTGCGGGCGGCAAAGGTCGTGGAGGAGATTTCGAAGATGTATGATCTCCATCTCGACACTTCCGCTCCTGGCTAAGAACCACCGCCATCGATGACCTCCGTTATCGTCTGAATCTGTGAGGAAAACGGACACCCTGTTTTCATTTTACGAATCAAAATATTGACTTTTTTCCTATTTTAGTATATATATCCGTTTCCTGCCATGTGTCTGGCTGGATGTGCGTGATTGTCCTTTTGAAGAAAAATTTACTGACCGGCGCCATGTGCTGGCGGTGAAGTGGTGATTTCGTATCGTGTTTGTCGCCCCGATCAAGTTCCCTCCCCACCTGTGGGGGTCAGGGTGGGGGGTCAATAGCGCTGCAGCGCAACAAAAACATTTCTCCCGGTTGAGGTTTTCACCCCCACCTCGGTCCTCCCCCATCAAGGGGGAGGAAGATAAAAAATGCGGTCATGACGAAACAGGAGCACAAGGCCCCTACTCTCTCGTTTTATGAAACTTAATCGGTATTTGTCTGTTTTTGTCGGTATTTCGGGGGGTAAAACCCCGGAAAAATACATACAAAAACCGACATTTCCCGGATTAGGCGGCAAACTCACTCACCCCCATCACTTACCCCCATGGCATGAGGGTTTGGCAACTTTTATGGGGGTAAAATGGGGGTTTTTGCATACCATATGAAACAGAACATTTAGCAAAAGGGCAGAAGCCCGCCATTTATTCGAAGACGATTAGCGGCTTGTTAAAAATGATGGGAGTTTATGGGGGTAAATGGGGGTTTTTGTTCTGATCTGCTGTAAACTGCCGCCATGACCGAACCGACCTTTATCATTCACGATCTCTCCCATGCCCTTGCCGTCGGCAAGGGTTCGATGGCGCTGAACGCGCCGGTGGTTGTCCGGAGTGCGCCGGGGTTGGCGACGACATTGGGGCCGGAAGCGTTTTCGGCGTTGATCGAGGAAACAGACCGGGTTTACCCAGACGCTCTTTTGCTAGGCGTTCTCGATTGCGGCGATCAGGCGGGAACGGCGATTGGCGCATTGCGGCGCGGGGTCAAGCGGATTTGCATCGACCCCGATATGCCAACCGGCGACAAAATTGACGATATTGCCCGGCAACTGGACGCGGAAGTTGTCAATTGTTCGGATAACGCGCTTGATCTTCTTGACGTTGAGGATATGGATAGGGCCGTTTTTCAACATATCACCAACGGAACCCCTTCATGAGCGACCCGGCCTGCCGTCTTTATCTGATCACCCCGCCAAAAATCGACTTGCCGGGTTTTTCGGAAGCCCTGCGTTCGGCGCTTGATGAGGGCGAGGTCGGGGCGTTGCAGCTGCGGCTCAAGGATGTTGATGACGATGTTATCCGTGCCGCTGCCAATGCCCTGTTGCCCATCACAACCGAATACGGCGTGCCGCTGATCATGAACGACCGGCCCGATCTGGCACAGGAAACAGGATGTGACGGTGTTCATATCGGTCAGCAGGATGCGACCTATGACGCGGCGCGGACCGCCATGGGCGCGGATCGCCTGGTCGGGGTGACGTGTCATGATTCCCGCCACCTTGCGATGATCGCCGGTGAACGCGGTGCCGATTATGTAGCCTTCGGCGCGTTCTTTTCGACATCAACCAAGCAAGCGCTGTTCACGGCGGATATTGAAATTCTTGATATCTGGAGCCAGACGATGCTGGTCCCCTCCGTTGCCATCGGCGGCATAACCCTGGAAAACTGCCGCCCGCTGGTCGAGGCCGGGGCCGATTTTCTGGCCGTTGTCAGTGGTGTGTGGAACCACCCGGAGGGACCGGCAACCGCGGTTTCCGGCTTCAACCGGATATTCGCCGACGCCGCACCTTCCGGCGTTGATACTCCCGAAGCAAACTGATAGGTTCCGCGCCCGTAAGATGATCCCACTTCAAGACGACGGACAAGCCAATGAAAATCGATGGAAATGCCATCCGGCCCGGCAACGTTATTGAGCATCAGGGCCGGTTGTGGCGGGCAGTAAAAATCCAGCACACCCAGCCCGGCAAGGGCGGCGCATATCTTCAGGTTGAACTGAAGGAACTGCGCGACGGTACCAAGCTGAACGAACGCTTCCGGTCTTCGGAAAAGGTTGAAAAGGTCCGCCTGGACCAGAAGGAATATCAGTTCCTGTTCGCCGATGATGGCATGTACACGTTTATGGACAACGAAACCTACGAGCAGGTCACAGCCGAAGGCGATATGATTGGTGAAGACCAGATCCCCTATCTGATGGATGGCATGCAGGTGCAGATCGAAAGTTATGAAGGCAGCCTGATCGGGGTCCGCTTGCCCGATACCGTAGTTCTGGAAGTGACCGAAGCCGACGCCGTGGTCAAGGGACAGACCGCATCGTCATCCTACAAACCGGGTGTCCTGGAAAATGGTGTGCGCATTCTGGTTCCGCCACATATTGCTGCCGGGACCCGGATCGTCGTCAATACAGCTGACGGCACTTATATCGAGAGAGCCAAGGACTGACCATGCAAACCCGCCGCACCGCAACAATTAACGTCATGGTCAGCGCCGCCCAGAAGGCCGGTCGCGGGCTCCGGCGGGCTTTCAGTGAAATCGAAAAACTTCAGGTCTCGAAAAAAGGACCTTCGGACTATGTTACCGAAGCCGATCACCGGGCTGAGAAAACCATTCTTGAAGAACTTCAGCACGCCCGGCCCAAATACGGTTTCCTGATGGAAGAAGCCGGCAGTATCGAAGGGGTGGACAATTCCAACCGCTGGATCGTTGATCCACTGGACGGGACACTCAATTTCATTCATAGCCTGCCGCATTTTGCCGTTTCAATCGCGCTTGAACGCGACAAGGAAATTTTCGCCGGTGTCGTTTACGAACCCATTTCCGATCAATTGTTCTGGGCGGAAAAAGGCAAGGGCGCGTTCCTGAACGATAACCGCCTGCGGGTTTCGACACGGCGCAATCTGGACGAATCATTATTTGCGACGGGCATTCCCTTTGCCGGACGCGAAGACCACGGACCGTTCCTGACCCAGCTGGAAAGCGTCATGGCCGTTTCCGCTGGCGTGCGGCGGTATGGCGCAGCGGCGCTCGATCTGGCGTATGTGGCCGCCGGGCGTTACGAAGGGTATTGGGAACAAGGCATCAACGCCTGGGATATGGCGGCTGGGATCATTCTGGTCCGCGAAGCCGGCGGGTTTGTCACTGACTTTGACGGCAAAAACAAGATGATGAGCAACGGCTCGATCATTGCCTCAAACGACCAGCTTCACAGGCCCTTGAAAAAGCTGATCAACACACCGGCATAGCCGCAAACAGAATCAACCCGGCAACCTGTACAAATACAACATCAATTTCGCGGTAAATCGGTTGTGCGCCGCGAAAGCCTTGGTTATGTTATTGCAACGCTTCATAACCCGATGGACATTCAGGGATGGAAGTGTTCGCGAAGAGCCACTCCAAAGGATCGAAAACTCTATGACAGGGCGTCACGGCAACCAGAAATTTACCCCCCGGTTCATCCGACCGGTGTTGGCATGTACGATGATTATCGCGCTGGGCTTTGTCGACAATCCATCGTGGAGCCAGGCAGATGGCCCCGTTAGCGTAGATCTCAGTGTCCTCAACGACGGCGGTGTTCGAAGCTCATCTTCCTTGCCTGCCTATGCCAGCGGCGGCGACAACCTTCTGGTACCACCGGCCAAGGTTCCCGTCTCGAAGCTTCATATTGCCCCCTCATCCGCGCCGAAGCTGGTTCGCCCCGCAACAACTCCAATGCCCAAAACTGTCGTCAAAGCACCTGCACCGAAAAAAATTGCCAAGGCCAAACCAAAAAAAATGATGCCACCGGCCTCGAAACCACAACCCGCGCCAGCACCTGCCCCGGCAGCCAAGGTCGAAGTGAGCACCCCGGCTCCACCAGCGCCACCGGTTCCGGCGGAAACAAAAACGGCAAAAGCAGCAGGCCCCGCACCCGCTGCGGCTCCTGCGCCACCGGCACCGCCTGCTCCTGAACCTGTAAAATCGAAAGCGCCCCCGCCGCCGCCAAAGGTCGCCGAAGCGCCAAAACCGGCTGAGGCGGCAAAAACCATGGCCTCTGCCAATGCTGGAATTGACATCAAACCGGGGCAGGCTGTGCGCATTGAATTTGGCGAGACAGCAACCAAGATTCCCGGCGCGATCAAGGGCCAGCTTCGGGCAGTGGCGGAAGGTGTCCGCGACAAAGCCGACCTTCGCCTGCAATTGATGGCCTTTGCCGGAGCTGAAGGTTTGTCCGCCAGCAAAGCGCGCCGGATGTCACTGTCCAGAGCGCTTTCCGTTCGCTCGTTCCTGATTGAGAACGGCGTCAGAAGCACGCGCATAGACGTGCGTGCCCTTGGCAATAAAACATCCGAGAAACCAGCCAATCGTGTTGATGTAAATATCGCCAAACGATGATTTTTGCTGCTCTGGCTGATCGCACCGGAGTTCTCGACACTACGATGCCCATGGGGACCGCGCCCAAATGACCCGCCCACATTCCTATGTCCTGAAAATGATACTGTTCCTGGCCGTTCTCGGCGGGGTCTGTTTTATGTTGTTGCTGCCGCTTCGCGACGCATTCATGGCAAATACCGTCCTTAACGGTCTGATCGTTGGCGTACTGGTTTTGGGAATTGGCTACAATTTTCGTCAGGTTCTGCGCCTCTTCCCGGAAGTAACCTGGATTGATGCATTTCGGAAATCAACTGAACGGGACGGCTCCAGTGTCGGCATCTCCAATCTGGGCACACCAAAACTTCTGGCCCCGATGGCTACCATGGTCAGCAACCGCCAGACGCTGTCGCTCTCGACTGTCGCCATGAGCACCCTGCTGGACGGAATTGCATCGCGTCTTGATGAATCGCGTGATACCTCGAGATATACCATCGGCCTGTTGATTTTCCTTGGGTTGCTCGGGACGTTTTGGGGTTTGCTGGGCACTGTCAGTTCGATCAGCGACGTGATTGCCGGACTGGAAATCAACGGCGGCAATTCAGGTGCGATCTTCGGCGAACTGAAACGCGGCCTTCAGGCGCCCATGGAGGGCATGGGAACAGCTTTCTCATCCTCACTGTTCGGGTTGGCTGGATCTCTTGTGCTGGGATTTCTGGACCTCCAGGCCAATCAGGCGCAGAACCGCTTTTACAATGATCTTGAGGAATGGCTGTCGACTCTGACCCGCCTGTCGTCCGGTGCCATCGGTGTAGAAGGCGAACAGGGCGTTCCGGCCTATGTCCAGGCCTTGCTGGAGCAGACAGCTGAGAGCCTTGAAAACCTGCAACGCACGCTGGCACGCGGCGAGGAAAGCCGGATTGCCGTTGATTCCCACTTGATCGCTGTCGGAGACAAGATTGAAACCCTGACCGATCACATGCGCACCCAGCAGGCGCTGATGCGGAGTCTGGCGGAAACACAGGTTGAGTTGAAACCCATTCTTGCCCAGCTTGCCAGTGGCGACAGCACATCTGGCGGCAGCATTGACGAGGGTACACGCATGCATATCCGCAATCTTGATGTTTATGTCACCCGTCTGACGGACGAGATGAAGTCCGGACGAGAAGAAACCGTGCAGCAGATCCGCAGCGAGCTGAAACTTCTCGCCCGCGTGATCGCAGCTTCCAGTGCGGGCAACGGCCCGACCAACCCCGGTTAACAGGTATACGCATGGCTGGCCTCGCCCGTCGCGCCGATCGCAACACTCATATCTGGCCCGGCTTCGTCGACGCTCTGGCGACCTTGTTGATGGTCATCATGTTTCTTCTGCTGATTTTTGTACTGGCCCAGTTTTTCATGAGCGAAGCGTTAAGCGGGCGCGATCAGGCGCTGAGCAAACTTAAAACCCAGGTCACCGAACTGGCTGATCTGTTGTCTCTGGAACGCAAGGCCAATACGGACCTGCGGTCCAATCTGTCACAAATGTCGGAAGAGCTTCAGGTTTCGGTCGCCCTTCGTGATGACCTGAAATCATCCGTATCGAATTTGCGAAAGCGGGAAGTGGCAACCCAGGAGAAGCTGTCGACCATAACTGCTGAAACAGAGAACCTCCGTACAGATTTTGCCACTGCGAAGGATAAGATAAATTCCCAGTTGGCTGAACTGACGGGGCTGAATAACGATATTGTGGCCCTGAAAGCCCTGAAATCGGAATTGGAAAGTGAGATATCCAAACTGGCCCGCGATCTGAACAGCAAAGATAATCAGCTTGTGGCTCAAGATGAAGAAATCAACAAACTTTCAGATTTGAACGAAGATAAAGACAGGGAAATCTCGAAGCTGGCGGACTCTGTCGGCGATAAGGAACATGAACTCTCTGCAACAAAAACGACACTGCTTGAAGAACAGGAACTGTCGAAAAGTGCCAGAGCGGAAGTAGCATTGCTGAACCAGCAAATGTCGGTCCTTCGTCAGCAACTAGCGAAAATTCAGGAAGCACTCGGCGCGTCGGAATTAAAAAGTAAAGAGCAGAACGCCCAAGTCGCCAATCTTGGCAAGCGTCTGAATGCGGCACTGGCGAGCAAGGTTCAGGAACTGTCCAGGTACCGTTCCGAATTTTTTGGCCGGTTGCGTGATTTGATGGGCAAGCGTGAAGGTGTGCGTATCGTCGGCGACAGGTTTGTATTTCAGTCGGAAGTTCTTTTTTCCAAAGGTTCTGCCGAGATGGGCGTCGGCGGCAAACTGCAACTCGATCAACTGGCGACCACCCTGCTCGAAATTGCGCTCGAGATACCGGGAGAAATCGACTGGATTTTGCGAGTTGATGGCCATACCGATAATGACCCCATCCACACTGCACAATTCCCGTCGAACTGGGAACTTTCCACCGCCCGGGCGATATCAGTGGTCAAGCACCTGACAGAAGCCGGATTACCGGCCAACAAACTTGTGGCCGCCGGGTTCGGCGAGTATCACCCCCTCGATAAACGCACCGACGAAATCGCCAAGCGGCGCAATCGGCGTATTGAACTGAAACTCACGCAGCGTTAAGGCGCGTGACCTGCCAAACTGATTGATTGCCGATGCCCATTCTCTTCCTCATTGTCGTTATCGACCTGATCGGGTTTGGCGTGATCATTCCGCTGCTGCCGTTTTATGCAGAATACTATCAAGCGACCCCCGCCGAAGTCGGGATGCTCATGGCGACATATTCATTCACCCAGTTTCTGGCGGCGCCGTTCTGGGGGCGCATGAGTGACCGGGTTGGACGAAAACCGATCCTGCTGATCAGCCTGGCCGGTGCCGCTCTGTCCTATATCTGGCTTGGATACTGTGAAACGCTGTGGGCGCTGTTTGCGGCACGCGCCGTTGGCGGTTTTATGGCGGGCAATATATCAACGGCTTTTGCTTATGTCGCCGATATTACAACCCGGGAAAACCGTGCCAAAGGTATGGGAATGATTGGCGCTGCGTTCGGCCTCGGCTTCATCATTGGACCGGCGCTGGGCGGCATTCTTGCAGGGTCTGATCCCGTCAACGCCGACTTTAGAAGTCCGGCATTTGCGGCTGCGGGTCTATCGGCGGTCGCATTTGTTCTGACATTGTTTGTCCTCAAAGAATCGTTATCGCAGGAAACTCGTGATCGATTGGCCAAACAATTACCGCAAACCCGTCGTCAACAGTTCAGGCAGGCAATAACGAGCCCGGTGGTCATGCAATTGCTGCTGATTTCATTCCTTGCAACTTTTGCCTTTGCCGGGCTGGAAGCGACTTTCGCCATGTGGTCACGTCGCCAGTTCGGCTGGGGACCCGAACAGAACGGCTACCTGTTCGCCTTTGTCGGAGTTCTCGGGGCGCTGATACAGGGTGGCCTGATCGGTCGTCTAAGCAAACGATTTGGCGAAGGAAAACTGATTGTTCAGGGTGCACTTGCCCTGACCATCGGGATATTTCTGATTCCGTTTTCCCAAACCTTGCCTGTCCTTGTGCTTGCGATGATGATTGCCGCCTATGGATTTTCCATTATATCTCCTGCGCTCAGCAGTTCTCTATCGCTTCAGGCCGGTGATGACGAACAGGGCGGCATGATGGGAGTATCCCGTTCAGCAAGTACCTTGGCCCGGGTCGCCGGACCGGCCAACGCCGGTTTTCTGTTTTCAATTCTCGGTCGTGACTGGCCCTATTATGGTGGCGCACTGGTCATGGCAATCGTAGTTATTCTGGCTTTACGCGTGAACCGGAAAATATCCGTGAAGACAACCGATACCCGGGAACAGACATAATGTGAAAGTCCGCTTGATCAGCCTGCCCTCATACCCTATATAGAGCGCCTTGAATTCCGGAGATATTCCATGAAAAACGATATTCACCCTGACTACCACGAAATTACTGTTCAGATGACAGACGGCAGCACCTATACAACCCATTCCACCTGGGGAAAGGCGGGCGATACCCTGAAGCTGGACATTGACCCAAAGACCCATCCTGCCTGGACCGGCGTTCACCGCCTGCTCGACAGCGGCGGGCAGTTGGCCAAATTCAACAAGCGCTTTTCCGGCTTGGGGCTAAAATCCTGATCTGATCTCCCTGAATCGCCGATTTCAGACGTTTCAGATTTATATTGTAGAAAAATGCCGGGAAACCGGCATTTTTTGTTTGTTCAGCACATTGATAGTCCTATTTGGCGTGCATCTTAACCGGTTGGGCATGTCGACTTCGTGAGGAATATTTCCATCCCCTCAATAAAGCGTTTAATTTTTGGAAGATTGGGGATAATTTGTATGCCATAAACCGTCTCAACATTAGAATTTTTTGGCTGGTTTGGGGGGCGCATACGATTGAATTACGCAGGTTAGGTAATTATCTGGGTAATTAGGTAGTTGTTCGCGATACGAGGGTTTAATGGCACGCCAGACTCATTATGAAGTTCACGTTTTTCAGCACGGTCGCTGGAGCATTCACGCCCAGTTTGCCGCTGACGAACAGGAAATGGCCATTGAAGAAGGCAAGACCCTGGACCGGCAGCCTGGCATTCAGGCGGTCAAGGTTGTGCGTGAAGTCTACGACAGCCAGGAAGGCACTCACCGCGATTTTGTCGTTTACAAAAGCGCTAATGCCCCGCCCGCCGATGGCGACGAATCAGGCTCGCGCCAAGTAGCACAATCTGGTTCCGGGTCAGATTCTGATTCTGGTTGGGAAGAAGATGATGACGATAGCGGGGGGCACGACGATTATGGCGGCTCCTTCGGAAGCGATCAGTTCAGCGCCCCGAAGAAAAGGAAGAAGAAAAAGCCATCAACCATAAGCGCTATTTTGATTAAGCTTTTGCTGGTTACGCTTTTCAGTATCTGCCTCGCTGCCATGTTTACCGTTGGCGCATCAACGATCCTTCATGGCAAGGTGCTGTTTGGCGTTCGAATGGTCGGCAATGCCGAATCCAATTTCCTTTTTGTTGCATTCGTTGCGACATTCTTGCTCAGTGCGGCGTTTCTGGCATATACATTCCTGCGCGGTGAATCCTTGGCGGACCGCCAGCAAAAGCAAAGTAACAGGTTGAGTGCGCGAGCACAGAAAAAGGCCCAGTCCCAGCAGGCCGCCGCTGCCAACGCTGAAAAGAAAAAAAATCGCAAAAAGAACAAGCGGATTGACGAGGAGGCCCGCAAGGACCTTGAGCGCGCAATGGAAGGGATTGAGGAGTTTGAATCCCCCGACGATGAGGAAAAGAGCAAAGAAGACGCCGACGCCAACCAACGACTTCAGGAAGCTCTGGGGGGTGAAACTGATGCCGGAGGACAGACTGCTGGCGAAGCAGGAGCAGATTCGTTGTCTCCCCATGCGGAGAAGCAGAAAGCCTATATGATGAAGTTTCTGGGCGACACCCTTGAGGGGGCGAATACCGACCACAAGAAACTCGATAACTTCAACAAATTTGGCGTCAATCTGTTCCTTGCAGGTGCTTGCGAAACATTGGCTCAGACCCGTGAACTCGATGAACCATCTCGCGCAAAGGTTCTGGCCGACAGCGTGCGTGTCATGGGGTTCAAGAAATCCCATGCTGCGACCTTTGCTGGGAAATATGAAGAATACCTGATGCAGGACCCCCGCAACATGCAGATGTTTCAGGCTGGTCGCAAATCCATGAATACCTACTATCAAGATGAGGCTGCCGCTTCACGGCATCTTGAAAGTGCGATGACAGAATGGAACAAACCCAAACCGAAAGAGGAGCAATCTGGTCCTGTCACCGTTCTTTTTACAGACATTGCCGGTTCAACAGCGATGACACAGGCGTTGGGTGATGCAGGCGCGCAGAAAGTTGTTCGTGCACATAATCGGGTTGTCCGCGACGCTCTGACCGATCACGGCGGCAAAGAAATCAAACATACCGGTGACGGCATTATGGCGTCGTTCGGGAAAATCACAGACAGTGTTGCCGCCTCCATACAGATGCAACGGCAGACGATGGTACACAACAATGAAAACCCCGATCTGCCCCTGCATTTGAAGATAGGCCTTAATGCTGGCGAACCTATTGCCGAAGATAATGATCTGTTCGGCTCGACCGTTCAGATGTCTGCCCGCATTGTTGACAAGGCGCAGGCGGATGAGATTTTTGTTTCAGAAATCATCAAAGGAATGTGTGACGGCAAGGGCTATAAATTCGTCAACCGCGGCGGTTATGAAATGAAAGGGTTCTCCGAACCCCCTACTCTTTATGAAGTGACCTGGCGAGAATAGAATTCAGCGACGCCTGAAAATAATTTTCGACGGCACTTGCGAACAAAAAATCATAGACATATCTCTGCTTTGACAACGGATGCCTGTTTGAGGGTCCGGCGTCAAAACTGTCTGGATGGTCCGGACACCAATCGGGTTTGGCCTTTGGCAAACCCTTGGATCCTATCTCGCTTCTTTAAGGAGAATATGGCTATGCGTGCTATAGATTTTTCACCCCTTTTCCGTCACTCCGTTGGATTTGACCGTATGCAGCAACTGCTCGATGCCGCTGCCGAGCGCGGAAGTAATACTAACAGCTATCCCCCCTACAATATCGAACAATCCGGAGACGACAGCTATCGTATTACCATGGCAATTGCCGGGTTTGGCGAAGATGATCTTGACCTGACGGTAACCGAAAACAGCCTTGTCGTCGCAGGGAAACTTGATGACCAGACGCCAGAAGACGTCAAATACCTGCATCACGGCATTGCCGGACGGGCATTCGAACAACGCTTCCAATTGGCCGATCACATCAAGGTCAAAGGTGCGGCGCTGGTCAACGGATTGCTGAGCATCGATCTGGTGCACGAAGTACCGGAAGAAAAGAAACCGCGAAAGATCCCGGTTTCGACGATGGCTATTGACCACAAAAAAGCTGCGTAATCAAAATCATTTCCAGCTTGCACTTGAATGGACGAGGGCTGCCTTCGGGTAGCCCTCACCCTCACAAATATCTTTCAAATACAGCCCGGTGGTCATCGGTGATTGGTACGGATTTGCTCTCATTGGCATCAACGAACACTTCAACAATATGTCCGGTAGCCGCAGGTTTTTCATCGTCTGAACCAAACAAAGCAACGCCAAAAGTGACACTTGAGTTGCCAATTTTTTCGACCTTTAACGCGCCTTCAACCGTATCCGGAAAACTGAGAGACCGATGGAATCGACAGAGCGATTCAACGGCCTGCGGGTTTGATGGGTCATTCAGCCAATCAACCCCGGCAACTTCCATCATGAAACGAACAACAATCGCTTCAAAATAACGGTAATAGACGACATTATTGACGTGCCCCAGCATGTCATTGTCACCCCAGCGTGTCGGGATACTGATCCGGTATGGGAAATCTTTCAGGCGCTGGTTACGTAGTTTCTCAGACATAAAATCTCGTTGAATATCAGTAAGTTACAGTAAATCCAGATGGTGTTCGGAAATTAATTGGGGGCCGTCTCCAAAAAGAGCGGCCCCCGTAATTTTTTGCCTCGAACCTGTCAAACTCGCCTGATATTCTTTTTTTCTTAGTGAAGGGACTTTACCCAAGTCCCGTGCCCGCGGTCAATAGGAGAATCGATTCATTTCGAAGTTTGATTTGGGTCACAAACTCAAAAAAAGCCACCCCGGAGGGCGGCGAGTTTTAACAGGGAGGCGTCGAAGTTGGATGACTAATCATCCACCACCCACATTAAGGGCAATAAGTTAAATTGGGGTTAAGATTGTCGATTGTGCTAGGTTGGAAACATGGAACCCGCTGTCGCCCTTATCATCTTTGTCCTGTGGATCGTTATTCCGGTGTTGCACGTTATTACCGCGGCCAATGGCGGCGCATGGTTACCGCCCAAAGGCAGCGGCTGCCCGTTTGGACCAAGGGTCGGCTGGCTGGTGATCGTGGTAATGTTGGGCCTGATTGGATGGTTATTATTTATAAGGTCACGAAAGGTATTGGCGAACTAATTTTTTCAAGACTTGAATACGTGCTCCGCTCCGGCACGCGCCTGCTTTTTCTGTTCGATGGCTTCTTCGGCCCTTCTGATTTCCACTTTCAATTCTTCGATATACTCACCCAGCGCTTCAATCGACAAAACCTCCAGGTTCTTTTTTTCCGGTTGTTTTTTGACTGGCTCAAGTTCGCTAATATCCATATCTCGACCTCCACTAACCGATCACATCTTGTAACCTGCCTGGCAAAATATTAGTACCCTATGAGACAAATCACCAGATATGGAATTCCGACATGACTGAAAGCGACCACATGAAATGCATCCAGATACGCCAACCAGGTGGTCCTGAAGTCCTTGAAATCACTGCCCGGCCGATACCCGAACCACAGGCCGGGGAGGTTCAGATCAGGGTCGCAGCCGCTGGCGTCAATCGACCCGACTGTATTCAACGTCAGGGACATTACGCCCCGCCCCCTGGTGTCACCGACATTCCGGGACTTGAGGTCGCCGGCGAAATTTCGGCAATCGGCGACGGCGTATCTGACTGGTCCATTGGTGACACGGTTTGTGCTCTTGTTGCCGGTGGCGGATATGCCGAATTTGTCACCGCACCAATTCAGCAATGCCTGCCTGTTCCAGATGGCCTGACAATGATCGAGGCTGCCGCTCTGCCCGAAACATTCTTCACTGTCTGGACCAATGTCTTTGAACGCGGTGCCCTGAAAACCGGTGAAACACTTTTGATCCACGGCGGATCCAGTGGCATTGGCACAACAGCAATCCAGATCGCAAGTCAGATGGGTGCCCGGGTAATGGCAACAGCGGGGAGCGCGGATAAATGCGATGCCTGTTTGAAACTTGGTGCTGAACTGGCGGTCAATTATCGCGAACAGGACTTCGTTGAAGCGGCAAAGGAATTTGGCCCCAAAGGCGTCAACGTTATTCTTGATATGGTGGGTGGCGACTATATTGCGCGTAATATCAGGGCGCTGGCTCCTGACGGACGGCTGGTCAATATCGCCTTTCTGCAAGGTTCCAAAGCCGAAGTGAACTTTATGCCAATTATGCTGAAACGCCTGACGTTAACGGGATCGACGTTGCGCCCACAATCCGTCACACGGAAAGGTGAGATCGCAACCGCGCTCAAAAATCAGGTCTGGCCCCTGATCACCGATGGTAAAATCCGGCCCGTCGTTTACCAAACGTTTGAGTTGTCAGACGCCAAACAGGCACATCAATTGATGGAAAGCAGCCAGCACATTGGAAAAATCGTTTTGACGGTTAAAAAATAGCCGTTTCGCTGTTTGACCGAAGGGTATCTGCAAGGTTATAAAGGCGCCCGTTGATCTGCGTATTACCGAGACATTGTCCGGTTGACTTCTGGAATGGGAAAAAGACCATGGCGCATCCCTTGATGCCAAAGGCTAAAGCCGTTTGGCTTGTTGATAATTCAGTCCTCACGTTTGAACAGGTGGCTGATTTTTGTGGCCTGCATGAACTGGAAGTTCAGGCAATTGCCGACGGTGAAGTTGCTATCGGCATGCAGGGCATGGACCCGATTGCTGCGGGTGAATTGACCAAAGAAGAGATTGAGCGCTGTGAGGCCGACCCCAACGCGCAACTGAAATTCATGAAAGCAGACCTGCCCGATTCGAGGGTCAAACAGAAGGGTGCGCGCTATACGCCTGTGTCCAAACGTCAGGATCGTCCCAACGCCATTGCCTGGATGGTCAAAAACTATCCGGAACTAAGCGACGCACAAATTTCCAAATTGATTGGCACGACCAAACCGACGATCACCGCCATTCGTGACCGGACCCACTGGAACATGACCAATATCGCACCGCAAAACCCGGTGGGTCTTGGCCTGTGTAACGGAGCTGATCTGGAAAAAGCCGTGGCAATTGCCCGCGCCCGTGCCGGCACTGTACATACGCCGGGTGCCGCAATCGCGCCTGATGGCGTCGCCGCCCGCCCTGAAATTTTGCCAGAAGTGCAATCTGAAAACGTCACTTCAGAAAGCCAGCCCGCAAAAGAAGACGCTCCAGGCGATCTTTGAGAAAACAGCAGACCGTAGTTCAAGCGCCCGTTTCACTCATCTGAAGCGGGCGCTTTTTCGTGCCTGAGCGGTTGCGGTTACTGGCGAAGTGGGAGTTCAATGCGAACTCGCCGCCTCAGCAACAATCCAGTCAGAAAACAGACCTGCATCCGCCGAAAGGGACTGGCCCGCAGGTGACGTCAGGAAAAATGCCCCCGGTGACCGCATCTCGATATCCAGAGGTTTAACCAACAGTCCCTGACTTACCAGATCAGCAACAAAGCTGTGCCAGCCGAGGACAAAACCCTGGCCATCCAGTGCCATCTGGACGCCGATCAGGTAGTTCAGATAACGTCGCCGAATATTGATCGGGCGATGACCAGCGTAGCGAAACCACGTCACCCAATCGAGCCATTCATCACCGGGTATGCCGCGCGTATCAAACAAAGGATGCCCGGCCAGATCGGCGACAGACGCCGGAATACCCACCTTTTCCAGATGAGACGGACTGCAAACCGGATATACCCGGTCACCAAACAAATAACGGCTTTCCAGATCAGGCCACTGCCCTGTGCCATATCTGACAACCAGATCGGCCTGACGATCTGATATGTCGATTTGTTCATCCGATACGATCTGATTAAGGGTTATCTCTGGCCAGGTTTCAGAAAACCCAGCCAGGCGCGGCATCAACCAGTAATAGGCAAAACCCCCGGTCGAGCCGACTGTCACCTGCCGTTCGCTTTCACCAGCCCTCAATGACGCCAGAACAGCGGCCATGTTGGAAAACCCCTGATTAACGGGCTCAAACAACCGTGCCCCGGCCTCAGTTAGTTCAACCCGTCTGTGCAAGCGGTTAAACAAGGGTTGACCGATGTATTCCTCAAGATTACGAATCTGACGGCTGACGGCAGCCGCAGAAACATTCAACTCATCAGCCGCACGCTTGAGGCTGAGGAATCGGGCACTGGCTTCAAAGGTCAGCAGTGCCGTTGGCGAGGGCAAATTGCGTCGCATTAATTCAGTTTACATTAAGTTATGTGAATTGCGAGTTTTTGTTAGCTTGACCGCTATTTGGAACAAGCCTAATGAAATCCTGTAAACCTTTTCACTTATCGAATTGAGATAAAAGATCGACGCTGGAAAGAATAAGCCATGTATGCAAAATCCCGTATTGACGATAAACCTGAATTAACGTCTGACGCCCTGAACCGGGTTCTGGCTCCCATTGAAACGGCGCGGGGTCTTCCCAATGCCTGCTACACTGATCAGCAAGCATTTGAAGAAGAACGCCAGCATGTGTTCGCTCAGGGTTGGGCCTGCGCCGGTTTCGCGATCGATGCGCCGATCGCGGGCGATCTGTATCCATTTGAATTTGCCGGACTTCCCCTGTTCATGGCCCGTGGCAAGGACGATGTTATCCGG
>JAJFIJ010000223.1 GCA_021775105.1 Rhodospirillales bacterium
GCTACTATCCGCCACATGGCCCTCAATCTTATCCAAAGAAATCAATCAAAAGGTTCAAATCGGGCAAAACTCAAAAGAGCCGCATGGAATGACAAATTCCTACTCGAACTCATCAGTCCCGTTCAAATGCGATAGCCCTGGGTCTCAATGCTATCGTTCGGGTTCGTAAAATCGACATAACTTTGCCGAAGTTGTCAGACCGCGATGGCGCTCCGTGATCGGTCCTGACGTGGTGAAATGCCGAATTTCCGAGAATATTCCCGGCTGAACTGGGTCGGGCTTTCATACCCCACTTCATAAGCGGTGGTGGAAACAGAAATTTGCCCTTCAGCCAAAAGACGGCGCGCTTCCATCAGCCGCAAATCTTTCTGATATTGCAGCGGCGTGGTTGAGGTAATGGATTTGAAGTGTTCATGGAAAGATGATGCGCTCATTCCGACAGTGGTCGCCAAATCGGCAACGGCCATGGGCTTGGCATAATCCTGCCTTATACTTTCAATGGCGCGTGAAATCCGGCTCGCATGGCTGCTACTCTGAATAAGATTGCGCAGCATGCCACCGTGCGGAGCCGTCAGCAGGCGATAATGTATTTCCTTGAGGATAAGAGGTCCCAGCACTTTCGCTTCCACGGGATTATCAAGCAGTGCGAAATAACGGCTCATGGCGTCATATAGTCCAGGATCCGCGTCACTGACGTCAATTGAGGTTGCCTGGGTTTCGGCGATCTCAGAACTCGGCACCTCGCCATAAAGGTTGCGGACGATGTCGAGATCGATGATCAGAACCAGTGCAATATAGGGCGATTTAACGCTCGCTTCCGTGACCCGGGCGTGCACGTGCAAATCATGACTGACGATCAATGACGCGCCAGCACCATAGGCAAAGGTTCGATCACCCAGAATGGTTTCTTTACTTCCTTGCAGGATCAGGCAGGCGACAGCTTCGTACAGCAAGCACTCAAGATCAGTTGGCCCCTGAGAGGCGTAAACGGCCATGTTCGGCAATCCGGTTTCAATGGGTGTACCCCACAGGCCTTGATTACCAACATATGCAGCGATTTTCGCGATCAACGCAGGTTCAGTCATCAGGCGCTCCATTATTGTTTGTAAGATATACCCAATTGGCGATGGAAATCATCATCGATTGTCACCATTTGGAGAAATAGGCAGATATTGCGGAGAAATTGGCACACCTGTTCGCGACCAGCGTTCTACATAGGTATGAGCGCGGTCAAACTCATTCGAGATGCAGAAAATCAAATTCTGTTTTTCGGCCGACCTGTTAACACAAACCAACCGAGATCAGGCCCGAGCGATCATGGTCGGGGAAAATATAAGCACAGGGAGCGAAATACATTATGGCGAGACTTAACATCAACGGCACTGTCCATGAAGTGGATGCGCCAGGAGATATGCCCCTGCTCTGGGCAATACGTGACCTTGTCGGTCTGACAGGGACCAAATTCGGCTGTGGCCTCGCACAATGCGGGGCCTGCACTATTCATCTTGACGGTGAGCCCGTTCGCTCTTGTCAAACATTCGTCGAAGATGCCGATGGCGCGAAGATCACCACCATCGAAGGCCTGAACGGGCACGTCACGGAAACGGTGCGCGCTGTCTGGACAGAAATGGACGTGCCCCAGTGTGGTTACTGCCAGTCAGGCCAGATCTTGGCGACCGTGGCCCTTCTAACCGAAAACCGGAATCCAACAGATGAGGACATCGACGCTTCCATGTCGGGCAATCTCTGTCGCTGCGCCACTTACCATCGAATTCGCGCCGGTATTCACGAAGCCGCCAAGCGGTTGGAGGCTTGATCATGATGAACATTATCCGCAAATACGCATCCCAAGCGGCGCTGCAGACGTCACGCCGGCAATTCATCCTTGGGGCGGCAACCGCTGCCGGCGGGCTGGTCATCGGCTTCGGCGCAGGTGCCGCAACAACTTCGAAGGAGAAAAAAGCCAAGGCCATTGATCCCTTCGATGCCTACATCCAAATCTCGCGTGACAACAAGGTCACAATTCTGTCGTCGCAATTCGATATGGGACAGGGCAGTTATCACGGCATCGCCACGCTGGTGATTGAAGAACTGGGTGCCAGTTGGGATCAAGTCGCCGTTGAGGGTGCGAGCGGCAACAAAGGTTATTACGCCAACCTGGCGTTTGGCGGGGCGTTTCAGGGCTCCGGCGGCTCAACGACGATACCGTCCTCTTACGTCCGCTATCGGACGGCCGGTGCTACGGCCAGAATCATGCTGAGTGAAGCCGCAGCCAGGACCTGGACTGTCCCGGTATCGGAGATCACCGTTGCCAATGGGCGGCTGATGCACAAGTCGGGCAAATCAGCTTCGTTCGGCGACCTGGCCGCCGCGGCAGCCAAAGTTCCCGTACCACAAACCGTTGCCCTGAAGGCACCTTCTGATTGGTTGGAAATAGGCCATGTTGACGGACGACGTCACGACACGGCACCAAAGACCAACGGCAGCCATGACTTTACCATCGATGTGAAGTTACCGGGTATGCTGACCGCCGTGATGATCCATCCACCCAGATTCGGTGGTACGGTGAAATCCTTCGATGCCAAAAAGGCGAAATCGATGCCGGGCGTCGTCAACGTGGTTGCCGTACCGCGTGGTGTCGCCGTGGTTGCTCAACACATGTGGGCAGCGCTGCAGGCCAGAGACGCCGTCACTGTCGAGTGGGACGAAAGCAAAGCCGAAAAGCGCGGCACTGATCAGATCATGGCTGAATATAAGGCGCTGGCCGCAGGCAAGCCCGGAATAACTGCCGTCAATAATGGCGACGCGGATCAGGCTTTTGCCAAGTCGGCAAAGGTGCTGGAAGCCGAATATACATTCCCCTTCCTGGCGCACGCTGCGATGGAACCCCTGAATGCCGTCGCGCACCGAAACGCCGAGGGAATTCTGGAAGTCTGGGGAGGCCACCAGATGCCCGACATGTATCAGGGCCACGCAGCCAAAGCTGCAGGTATGAAACCCGAGCAGGTGCGCATGCACATCATGAAGACCGGCGGCGGGTTTGGCAGACGGGCCTGCCCGGCTGACGGCGACATCACGTCGGAAGTGGCGAGCATTGCCAGTGCCATTGGCTTCAAGGCCCCGGTGAAACTGCAATGGACCCGTGAGAACGATATGCGTGGTGGACGTTACCGGCCTGCCTATGTGCATCGCCTGAAAGCGGGTCTGGATGAGGCAGGCAATCTGGTCGCCTGGGACCATCACGTTGTCGGCCAGTCCATCATCAAGGACACCCTGCCGTTCCTGCTGGCAAAGAACGGGCTGGATTTCATGTCCGTCGAAGGGGCTGGTAACCTGCCCTACACCATCCCCAATTTCCGGGTTGGCGTGACCAATACGGACGTTGGCGTGCCGGTACTGTGGTGGCGTTCCGTGGGCTCCACGCACAATGCTTATGCCACAGAAGTGTTCCTTGATGAGGTCGCGCGTGCTGGCGGCAAGGACCCTCTCGCTCTACGGCTGGAACTTCTCAAGGACAAACCCCGCCATGTCGGCGTGTTGAAACTGGCTGCCGAGAAAGCCGGTTGGGGTAAGAAGAAATTGCCGAAAGGTCATGCGCTCGGCCTGTCTGTCCACGAAAGCTTTCATTCCTACGTTGCCGAGGTGGCGGAGGTTTCCATGAAAGACGGCACGCCGAAAGTACACCGCGTCGTTGCCGCCGTGGATTGCGGTATTCCCATCAACCCCAATGTCATTGAGGCGCAGGTACAAGGTTCCATCGGCTTTGGTCTGGGCGCCATCCTGGCAGAAAAAATCACCATGACGGCCGGCGTCGTTGATCAGGGCAATTACGATACCTATACACCACTCCGCATGAATGCCATGCCGGATGTGGAAGTGCATATCGTACCATCGATCGAATCTCCCACTGGTATCGGTGAACCTGCGGTGCCACCGATCGGCCCCGCCGTCGCCAATGCCGTAGCGGCGGCTACAGGCACGGTTTACCGGGACCTGCCGATGATCAAGGATAACTGAACTGATGTGATTGAGGCGGTCTTCGCTGCCTCAATCCGGTTCACGAATTGAAATCAATATGAAGTTCGGAATAATCCCAGTTGATGACGCCTGCGGGACGGTCCTGGCGCACGCGCTCAAAGCCAGGGACGTTTCACTTCGCAAAGGCCAGATATTATCCAGCAACGATATCGCACAATTGCAAGCAGCCGAAATCGAAACCGTGAGCGTCGCATCATTGTCTGAGCAGGACATAATCGAGGATGCCGCGGCGGACAGGGTGTCTGAAGTCTTGGCGGGTTTGAACATCAACAGAGGCTCGTCCGCAACCGGACGGGTCAATTTATTCGCAATGCGTCGTGGTGTTCTTATCTATGATCGATACCGGATCGACCAGTTGAACATGATCGATGAGTCTGTTACGGCTGCCACCTTGCCCCCCGGCAGCCTTGTCGAGCCCGGACAAATGGTGGCGACTGTAAAAATCATTCCCTACGGTGTTGAATTCGACGTTCTTGGGAAATGCGAAGCTATAGGACAAGAAGCGGGTCCGCTCTTATCGGTTTCCGCCTTCACGTCCCCTGAGGTTGGCCTGATCCAGACGACGATGTCAAATACAACCGACAAGGTTCTCGAAAAGACGGCCACGGTGACGGCACGGCGTGTGGAGTTCCTCGGCGGTCGGATAAGTTGTGAAGTGCGATGTGAACATGACACTCAAGCGATTGCTGACGTATTGAGGCGGACCCACGGTGCGGGTGCGGACATTATTATAGTTACCAGCGCCTCAGCCATCTCAGATCGTCGCGATACAGTGCCTCTGGCTATTGAGCGTAAGGGTGGGAAAATCGAGCATTTTGGCATGCCGGTTGACCCCGGAAATCTGCTGTTGCTCGCTTACCTCGTCGATGGCACTCCTGTCGTCGGATTACCTGGTTGTGCCAGATCACCAAAATTTAACGGCTTCGATATTATTCTTGCACATCTCTCTGCAGGTGTTCGTGTATCCAGTCGGGATATTATGAAAATGGGTACAGGTGGCCTGCTCCAGGAAATTAAAAGCCGCCCCTCTCCACGGGATAATCGTTGAGAATCAAGTTTGACACTGAATTCCAGCAGTTGCCGGTTTCCGTGACTGATTGGCTGCGCTAAAGTTTCAGAATAGCGCGTTCTGCATGCTGGAGCGCACAGCGAAAGGGTTCGGGACAAAAATGGCAAAAAATAATGACTGGCTGGCTCTGGTAACCGAAGAAACGCTGGAACCCGAACTGAAGATTTGCGATCCGCACCATCACCTGTGGCTGGACCAGCCCGCACGGGTGGCACCGCGCTACGGGTTCGAGGAAATTCTGGCGGATACGAATTGTGGCCACAATATTGTTTCGACGGTGTTTATCGAATGCGCTGCAATGTACCGGGCAGACGGGCCGGACGTCATGAAATCGGTCGGTGAAACCGAGTTCGTCAACGGAATAGCGGCCATCAGCGCGTCCGGTAATTATGGCCCGGCCCGCATTGCCGCCGGAATTGTCGGGTCAGCGGACCTGACACTGGGAGCTGAGGTCGCACCCGTTCTGGAGGCGCACATTCAGGCTGGTGGCGGGCGGTTTCGAGGCATTCGCCACGGCGTATCCTGGGATGCCTGTGAAGAACTGCCCGATATTCGCACCAAACCGGGGCAATACCTGCTGCTCAACCAGAATTATCGTGATGGCGTTGCCGAACTGGAAAAACTTGACCTGAGCCTCGATGTCTGGTGTTACCACCCGCAGATCCCTGACCTTTCCGACCTCGCCCGCACCTACCCCGGAGTTACGATGATCCTCAATCATTTCGGTGTGCCGTTGGGCGTCGGTCCCTATGCAGACCACGCGGATGAGGTTTACGAAAAATGGAAGACCGATATTTCAGAACTTGCGGCCTGCGACAACGTCATGGCCAAACTTGGCGGTATCAACATGCCGGAAAACGGTTTCGGCTGGCATAACCAACCGTCCCCTCCCGGTAGCGAACAACTGATGCAAGCGACCCGGCGCTATTATGACTTCACCATCGAGCTGTTCGGCATTGACCGCTGCATGTTCGAATCGAACTTCCCCGTCGACAGCATAACGTGCAGTTACAATATCCTGTGGAATTCCTTCAAACGCCTGACTGCCGACTACTCAGCAGACGAAAAAGCAGCATTGTTCCACGACACGGCAACCCGGGTTTACCGGCTGTCAGCCTAACCTGACCATCGTTCCACCCCGCATCGACTGGAGGGCCGCATCGGCCAGTTCCAGCGCCTTCAGCCCGTCTTCACCATTCGGTCGAACTACACCATCATCAATCACCGATTTGACGAAATGGGCAAGTTCGGCCTGATAGGCGACGGCATAACGTTCCATGAAAAAATCAAGCAGCGGTTCGGTTTGATACCCCTGCCCGTTGGCGACAGTGACGGTTGTCGCCCGCATATTTTCCGCGCTGACCAGACCGTTCGATCCGTGCACCTCAACGCGCTGGTCATACCCATAAGTGGCGCGGCGTGAATTGCTGATTATGGCAATCTTGCCGCTGGCAGTTTTGAGTGTCGCCACGGCACTGTCAATATCTCCCGCTTCACCAATGGCAGCGTCAACCAGAACAGACCCGGTCGCGGTAACCTCGACAATTTCTTCGCCCAGCAGAAAGCGTGCCATATCGAAGTCATGGATCATCATGTCGCGAAACAGGCCGCCCGACACGCCGATATAACTGACCGGCGGCGGTGACGGATCACGCGACGTGATCTGTACCATCTCGACCTCACCAATCGCTCCGCCGTCAATTTGCTTACGTACTTCGACGAAGTTGGGATCGAAGCGGCGATTAAAACCAACCATCAGCTTGGCGTTGGTTTCGGCGACTACTTCGAGGCACGCACGAACCCGGTCGATATCCAGATCAATCGGTTTTTCGCAAAAAATCGCCTTCCCGGCACGCGCAGCCATTTCAATCTGCCCGGCATGAAGGTTGGTTGGGGTGGCAATGATTACGGCATCAATTGACGGATCGGCGATAATCTCCTCAACACCTGCCTGCCGCGCCCCGGAAAGTTTGACGATACGACCGGCTGCTTCATCGACAGGATCAAATACGGCATCAATACAGGCCTCCGACAGATTCTGTATCGCCAGCCCATGGGTATAACCAATTCGACCGGCACCCAATAATCCAAATCTGAGCATCTTCTTATTCCTTATCCAAACCGACCGAGCGGGCCATCGCTTTCAGGGATTTCAGACCCAGACTCTGGTATTCAAACGGGTTGCAGACGGCGGGGTCCTGCTCGGCCTCAATAACAAGCCAGCCACGGTAATCATGATCCGCGGCGATGGCCAGAACCGGCTCGAATTCAACGCATCCTTCAGGGTCACCGGGAACTGTAAAGACACCGCGCCGAACACCTTCAAGGAACGAAAGCCGCTCGGTACGCACCTGATCAAGGATACTGGCGCGGACATTCTTGGTATGGATATGACCGATGCGGTTGATATAGCGGTTTGCCAAAGCTTCTGGGCTGGCACCGGCAAACATGGCGTGACCGGTATCCAGAAGCAGACGGGTTGCCGGACCGGTTGCCGCCATAAAGGCCACAATCTCGGCCTCTGTTTCGACGATGGTTCCCATATGGTGATGGTAGACCAGCGCAATGCCCTGCGCTGCGCAAAACTGCGCAATCGCTTCAATATTGGTGCCAAAATCTACCCAACCGTTATCAGGCAAGACGGGGCTGTCTGAAATCGCCAAATCATCGCGCCCATGAATGGCGTTAGATGTTTCACAGGCGATGCAAACCTCACACTCCATGGCTTTCAGCAAATTCAGGTGCGGCTGGATCGCGGTTTTCTCGTCTTCAACCGAATGGGACAACAGGTTCAGCGAATGCCAGCCGGAGACAAAACGTAACCCATGCGGCGACAGAACATCTTTCAGGGCGACAGGATCGATTGGCATCTTGTGGCCTTTTTCGATTCCGTCAAAACCGATTTCGCCCGCTTCTCGCAGGCATTGTTCCAATGAGATTTCCGCGCCCAGTGTCTGGTCGTCGTCGTTGGACCAGGCAATCGGATTGGTTCCAAAAAGTGTCATATGATTTTTCCGTATCCGTCGGCACCGCGCAACTCTATTTGCCGTCCAACACCTGATCTATCATTTTCTTTAGCGGTTCGGCCTCGGGTGGTTTGACCATAAAACCGCTGATCTTGTGGATTTTGGCGCTACGCACATTTTTTTCCGTATCCTTGCCGGTCAACATTACGATTGGAACATCTTTAAACGCAGGAATGGCACCGTATCGAAGACGACGGACAAATTCGTAACCACCCATTTCCGGCATTTCGATATCGCAAATAATGAGATCGAGTCCGGTATCCAGATTTTCCAGCTTGGCCAAAGCGTCGGATCCGTTTTCCGCAAACGTGACATTTTCGATGCCGATGGACGACAGAACCTTGGCCAGAAAGAAACGGGAAAATTCCTCATCTTCGACGACCATTACATTCAGACGATCATAAACGTCGTCGTTCATTGCACTGGTTCCAGTTGTTGTTCGCCACCCGCTTTGAGAGTCGCACCGCAAGGGCCGCAATGCAATATTGATTGCAATATTCAAAATGTTGGCCTGAACACGGTTTGGTTGGTTTCGAGATCAGATTTCCAATACCTTTTTCGCGTTTTTATTAACATTTTCAAAAGGAAACCATCGTTAAGGTATAGCCAATAATATGCAATGCCTGTTGACTTACGATACCGGTTTTGAGAGGCTATCAGAAGCATCAGCCGTGATTGGGCAGCTTGGGGGAAAATATTATCCTCTTGATCAGGTCAGTGCCTTGGGGCAAACGGATCAGCAGATTTTTTTGATGTAGAATAGGAGTTTTCCAGGATGAAAAATAAATTTTCCCAGTTCGCTAAAGAACTGCGTAACGACCAGAAAGGCGCGACGGCAATCGAATATGGATTGATCGCAGCGCTTATCGCTGTCGTTATCATTGCCGGTATCACGCTACTTGGCACCGACGTCGGAAACACGTTCAATGAAGTTGCCAACAGCCTTTCCAACTAGGGCGTTGCAGCAAATCTGGCGACAGCGAATTCAATCTTCCTGAACACTCCCGACCGGGAATCAGATGGAAATTAGTCCGCTCGACGGATAATATCTTTAAGCAGGGCAGTTGTTTTTCAGCTGCCCTGTTTCTTTTGTGCGGACATTCTGGAAAGTTCGAACGATCATGGCCCAGATAACAATCGTTCTGCATTATTTGAGCATTGTCGTTTTTTGCCTGGCAACTCTGCATGCCGCGATTTCTGACGCCCGCACGCTGGAGATCGCAAACGGGGTCTCCATCGCCATCGTTCTGGCCTTTCTGCCTGCCGCCATCATCACCGGTTTGCCGATGACCGCTCTCGCCCTTCATTTCGGTATCGCCGGGTTGATATTCGCAGGTGGGGTGCTGCTTTATGCGAACGGCCTTGCTGGCGGCGGAGATGTTAAATTTCTGGCCGCTGTTTGTGTATGGTGGGATACCGGGAATCTCGGAAAGTATCTGGTTTTGGTCGCGCTTCTGGGTGGGGTTCTGGGAATTTGCATTATCCTTGCCGGTCGGTTTGAAGGGATCAGGCGGATAGTGCCATGGCTTTCGTCCGGGAAAAGCATGAAACAACCGATCCCCTACGGAATTGCTATCGCCGGGGCCGTATTTCTGATGTTCAATACATTGCCCGTATTGCCGGCCGGACTTGTGGATTTTCTGAAATAGGGAATTCACCCGCGTTGCATTGCCGTTCCATCACCTTACAATTGCGCTCAGTAAACAGAGATTTGAATTCGGAACCCGTCGCGTGAACCAACAACCCCAACCAACAGCCCTGAGTCCGAAATCCGCCGAGATGGTCGATTTTCCCGATGATCCGGAGAAGATCCTCTATATTCCGTTCGCTGATTCGCCGGCACCGGAGCTATCAATTGTCATCCCGGCCCTCAATGAAGAAGCCGTGATTGAAGAATTTATGGACTGGTGCCTTGAAGGAATTGCCAGGGCCGGTGTCGATGCCGAAATTATCATTCTCGACAGTTCAACCGACAGAACGCCGGAAATCGCGCTCGGCAAAGGCGCACGGGTGCTGAAAACCCCGGTGCGCGGCCTCGGACGTGCCTATATGGATGCGATTGAGGTTATCCGAGGGAAATATGTCATTCTGGGTGATGCCGACTGCACCTACGATTTTCGTGAAATCGCCCCTTTCCTTGAGCATTTCAGGGCCGGTTTCGAATTCATTCTGGGGTCCCGCTTCAAGGGGTCCGTCGAAAAGGGTGCGATGCCACCGCTGCACCGCTATTTCGGAACCCCGCTCACCATCTACATGCTGAACGTCATTTACGGGACGAACTTTTCCGACATTCACTGCGGCATGCGGGGCGTCACGCTGGATGCCTTGAAACGCATGAACATCAAATCACAGTCGTGGGAATACGCTTCGGAAATGGTCGTCAAATCCGTGCGGCTCAATTTAAGAACCGTCGAAGCCCCCGTGCATTTTTACAAGGACCGCAAGGGCCGGGTCAGTCACCACAAACGGATCGGCTGGTTTTCACCGTGGTATGCGGGCTGGATCAATCTGCGCGCCATGTTGATTCACGGGGCGGACTTTTTCGTCATGAAGCCGGGTGTGGCGTTGTTGCTTCTGGGGTTACTGATCGCCCTTCCGCTGGGGCTGGGGCCGGTCACGCTGGGCGACATCACCTTCTCGCTCAACACCATGTTTCTCGGATCAACCCTGTCCATCGTCGGCCTGCAGAGCTTTTTCCTCGGTTGCATGGCGCAGGGTCTGTATGACCCGGCTGGCATGGCAAAACGCCGTTGGGTTGAACGGTTTCCCTACACGCCGATGATGATCATTTCCGGCACGACCTTCTTGATCGGGTTCCTGCTTTGCCTGAATTTCGCCAGTGCCTATGCAGGCGCCGGTTATACGCTGTTTGATGATATGGTGGGTACCAATCATCTGGCGGTTATCGGCCTGCTGGCGATTTTCTTGTCGTTCATTGCCTTTATCTCAACCCTGCTGCTGCACGCCATCGCCGCCAACATGCCCGATCATCCGTCGAATCACCCGCCGACTGATGGGCCGTCCAGTCATGGCTGAACCCGCCGCCCCCGGTGAGCTGCCGCAGACGGGCGATACGCCTGAATACTGGGAGCAGCACTGGGACCGGTTTTCAGAAGCGACACGGCTCAACCCGGCGCAGGGTTTTCGCCGCAATCTCATTTTTCACCTGTTGGGCACGAGCGCGGAACAGTCCGGCGCAACGCTTCTGGATGTCGGTTGCGGATCGGGTGATCAACTGGCTGCATTGGGCCACAGGTATCCCGAGGCCCGATTGGCCGGGATCGACCGCAGCCGGACCGGGCTTGCGGTAACGGCCCGGAACTTCCTGGATGCCCTGTTGCTGCCTGCTGATCTGGAAGACGATACATCAATCCCCAAACCCCTTCAGAACTGGGCCAGTCATGCGGTCTGTTCCGAAGTCCTTGAACACCTTGATGACCCGGTTGCGGCGCTGAGGAACCTCAAAAGTTACCTGCAACCGGGCGGCAGGCTGGTGATTACTGTACCGGGCGGTCCAAAATCGGCATTTGACCGCTCAATCGGGCATCAGCGTCACTACACATCCGACCATATCAAACGCGACCTGCAATCGGCTGGATATGAGGTCGAGATCGCCGCCGGGGCCGGGTTTCCCACCTTTAACCTCTATCGACTTGTTGTGCTGATGCGCGGCGACAACCTGAATGACGATATCGCCGGTCGACCGAGTTTTGCCGCCCGCACGGCAATGGCGATCTTTCGTCTGCTTCTGAAATTCTGGTTTTTCAATACGCCCTGGGGATGGCAGATCGTCGCCCTCGCCAGAAAGCCAAAGTAAGTTATGCCCCGCAACGTCTCCGCCCTCTGCCTGATTGCGACCCTGATCGTCGGCAGCGGACTGCGGATGTGGGCGGCGGGTGGCGATATGTGGATCGACGAAATCTGGTCACTGAACCAGATGCGGGTGGCGCAGAACTCTGAGGGGTTTGGCGACTGGATTGCGTTGTTCTTTCATTCCAACACCCATCCGCTGAATTCTCTCTATATGCGGTTTATCGACGGCTGGTTCGGCCCCTCGCCATCTCCGCTGGCCTACCGGTCTCTATCGCTCCTCTCCGGGATCGCCAGCCTTGGTCTGGTCGCGTGGTGGGGCTGGAAACGCAGCCCGTCGACGGCGATCATCACAACCCTGCTGTTTGCCTTCAGCTATCCACTGATCAACTATTCCGGCGAAGCCCGTGGGTACGGGCCGATGATACTGGCGATCCTCGGGGCCAGTTGTGTGCTCGAAAGTTATCTGCAAACACCAACCACCAGGAAAATCATGGCTTTCGTCGCCCTTTCCCTGTTCGGTCTGCTCTCGCACCTGTTGTTTGTCGTTGTATTGGCCGGGTTGGGGATCTGGGCGCTGGCGGCGATCTACGCGGTACGCCGCAACATCGTCTCGACGGCGGCCAGGCTCGTCCCCCTGTTCGGCCTGCAACTGGTTGTGATCAGCGCATACAGCGCGGTGGCGCTCAATAACATGGTGCGTGGTGGCGACTGCTGTCCGGAACCGGCCCTCGATTCGATCCGCATCATGATCGACTGGACGTTTGGTCTCGATGCCAACGAAGTCACCTCGCTGTTCCCCCTGCTCGGTCTCACCCTGCTGGTCATCGGCGCGATTATCAGGCTGGCACAGAACGGAAATCATCTGTGGATACTGCCCGCCATCGTCGTTCTGCTGTTCCCCCTGATCACCCTGATCATCGAGACCGAACCTAACGTCATTCACCGCTACTACCTGCCAAGCGCCGTCCTGACCCTGCTGCTCGTCAGCCTCGTACTGGCATGGCTGTGGCAACAATGCGGATGGAAACGCTACTTCGCACTTTGCGGCATCGTGCTAATCACCATGGGCAATATCAACCTGCTGATCAAATTCTCGGACGGCGGGCGCGGCCAGTACAGCCGGGTTATCCAGACCATCGCTGACGCATCCACTTCCCCCCAACGGATCAGCGGTTTCCCCAACTTCAGCGTCGGCACCCTGACCCGCCACCACGTTGAGGTTTCAGGTCTTGGCGAAAGATTACAGTTTGTCGAAACCAAAGACGAACAGGGCCAAGCGGTGGACTGGTTCATCAACGGCTACCTCTACGGTCGCCCGGCTGAGCAGGTGATTACACGGGAAACTGGCGGCGGCGGATCGGTGTCCTACACGCTGATTGAAACCTACTCCCAATGGGGTCTTTCTGGTGATACGTGGGCGCTGTATCGGCGGTCCCTCTAAAGCGGATGACGTATTTCGAACAGGCGGAATTTGTCGGCTAGTTCGCCGGGCAGATTGACCGGAACCATCCAGTTCGGCACCTCCCCGCTCACCAGTCTTGGATAAAGCGCGTTCTTCTCTTCTCCGAGCAGGAAATAGCTGTCGTCGCTGCTTTCCGGACAAAGCAGGATCAGATCGACCTGTCGTTTGCGGATGATGGTTTTGATGGCTTCGTCATCCGCTGAATTGAGGATACGGTGACCGTCGAGGATGCCGGATACATTGCGGTGATGGACCGTCGCCAGTGCCTGATGGTCCGTGCGGTAGATCAGCTCGGCACCGAAGTTGGCCGAGGCGGCGATGATGCGGCTGCGGTCCGACCAGGGTTTTTGGTTGAGGAACGCCGACAATTCACTAACCGGACAGGCCACAACATCGTCCGCTGCCTTTTCGGCCTCTGTCTTGCTGGCATTCAGCAGCAGCGCACCGGCAAACATCGGACCGACGGTCAGGACAATCATCACCAATACCTTGACGGCAACGCGGGACGGGAATCTGAACTGTTCGTTAATCCGGCTGTCGGCGGCAACAATCATGTCCGCCAGAACGATCGACAGGAACAGGGCCGCATACATGCACCACCGCAGCCAGTTAAGACCAAAAGTGACATAGACAAGCGTTCCAGCGGCAATCAGCGCCCAGGCCCAGAACAGGCCCCTGCCCCATTCGGATTTGAGCTTCCAGATCAGCCATGGACCGACAAACAGAATACTGCCGAAATAGATCAGAAAACGGTCCGCACCTGATATACCCCGGTATTCGGAGATACGTTCGTAGATCGGCTGGATCGCCGGGTTGGCATCATTGAGCGGATTGCCAAGAATTTTCGGGAACAGGATCGTCATGACGACAACCAGAACGACCACGCCAAGCCCCGCAATAGCGACACGCGCCAATGGGGACAGATCGTCCGCCCGTCGCTGGTCAAGGGTGATGACAACGACCCAATAGACCATCAACAATACGGCGAACGCGAGGTGGATGATCGAGAGGCGGTCGTATTCGACGGCAAATGCACCAGTGGCTCCGCGCTCAAGCAGTATGGCGATCAGCAATCCGATCGCCAGTCCCTGTGCAACACCGAAATTCCTGCGCCCGCTGTCCGCTTCCCCCTTCAGCCACGGCAAGCCAATCGCACCCAGACACAACGCCATGAAAACGATATTTTCCGGCCCTTCCCAGATGCCCAGCGCCAGAAACACACCTGCCCAGCGCGCGGATGGTATAGAGGCCTCAGGCGAGGTCAAAATTCGGAACACAAACCCCAGCGCCAGCACACCCAGCAGGATGAACATCATATGGTGATCGGCCCGCCCGACCAGCGAGAACGACAGCATCCCGGCTTGTGAGGCTGTAAGCGCGCCAGCGATGCAGGCACCGGTGCGCCCAAGGACGGGAATCAAGGCCCATGCCAATGCCCCGGCGGACAGGATATGAATGACCGGACTGATGATAATGCCCGCCCAGAACAGAGCCTTCGAAAACCCGAGAAACGGAACCAGAGGAGCCGCAAGAGCCAACAGCACCAGATCAAACAGGCGCGTCCAGTGAAGGGTGGTGCCGAACGGCGCGTTGGCATCGGGGATCGAAATATCAAACCAGTCCCATGTCTCGATCAACCGTTCGACCCGAAGCAGGCGCAGGTAACTGTCGCCATCGGCAAACCCGCCCTGTGTGGCGATCTGGTCGCCGGTCATCCACCACACGACATGGATCAGGGCGACGAACCCGACGGTGCCGAGAACCGGCCACGACAACCAGGGTCTGGATGAGGGTTCAACCATCGGATTGATCTCTGGAGGACAGGAAGGATTCGAAGTCCGCCAACCCTTCAGGTGAGCCGACTTCATAAAATCGCTCGAACACTTCAAAGGCCCGCAACCGGCCCGCAAGGCTCAAACGGTGGCAGACGTCGGCAAGGTCGGCGGCTTCACCTGAACCGACCGCCCCGGTAATGGCACTCCGGGTCATGACCGACAGGCCGTAGTCGATATGATCCATAGCGATCTCACGGGCATCGTTACGGCCTTTTTCAAACAATTGGATTTGACCGTTTTTCAAAACAACATTGCTGCTGTCCCATTGACCATCGTTTCGAAAGACCGTCATCAACGGGTGCGTACCCTGCCCCGACGCCTGCCAGACAGCGGTGAAATCAACGTTCAGGTAGGAATCACCATAGAGCACAAAAAACCCGCCGCTCATCAGCCCCAGATCAATGGCATTGCGAATGGACCCTGCCGTCCCGAGTAGCCTATCGCCATCTTCAACATATCGAACAGCGAGGCCCCACCGGTTTCCGTCGCCGACAAAATCACGAATAGCCTGCCCCAGATGACCGATGGCAAAAACAACATCGGTGATCCCTTCGGCTGCCAGCCACGCCAGTTGATGGTCAACGAACGGGTGTCCGTTGGCCGGGATCAGCGATTTTGGCAACGACCCGGAAACGCCTTTCATGCGCGTCCCCAGGCCGCCCGCGAGGATCAGACATTGCATGGTCAATTCCGCAGTTGAACAATGGAACCGTCAAAATCGAAATCGAAATCCATTTCCTGCAAGCCCTGTTCGATCATCCGGGCACGCAGACGGGCACGGTCTTCGGTAAAGAACATCAAAAACCCGCCACCGCCGGCACCGACCAGCTTGCCCCCCAGCGCCCCATTGTCGCGGGCAATGGCATAGACCTTGTCGATGCGGTCATTCGACGTATTGGCCGACCGGTCGCGCTTGTGCAGCCAGTGTTCATGCATCAGACCGGCGAAGCCTGAAAGGTCTCCCGCTTCAAGCCCATCCCTGATACGAAACCCCAGATCCTTGATGAAATGCAGATTGTCGAGCATGTCTATGTCGCCCGACTGCGACCTGGTTTTCTGGTCTTCCAGCAGTTCCGACGCGGTACGGCTGTAGCCGGTGAAAAACAGCATCAGGTGTTCGCGTAATCCACGAAGGGTGTCTTCTGAA
>JAJFIJ010000224.1 GCA_021775105.1 Rhodospirillales bacterium
CGTATAGATCATATTTATCAGGATGATCATGACCCGGAAGCAAGGTTATTCCTGCATTATGGTGATCTTTCTGACAGTTCCGGTTTGCATAATGTGGTCAAGAATATCCGACCTGATGAAGTTTATAATTTGGCCGCACAATCGCATGTTCGTGTCAGTTTTGATCAGTCGGAATATACCGCTGACGTTGTCGCCACTGGAACCTTGCGGTTTCTGAATGCGGTTCGCGATTATATGGATGCGAGCGGGAATGCAGTCAGATTTTATCAGGCCTGCAGTTCAGAAATGTTCGGAATGGCAACGCCGCCACAAAACGAGATGACAGCTTTCCATCCGCGCAGTCCCTATGCCGTTTCCAAGGTGGCGGCCCACTGGTATGGCGTCAATTACCGTGAAGCTTATAGCATGTTTGTCAGTAACGGAATCCTGTTCAACCATGAAAGCCCGCGTCGGGGCGAAACCTTCGTTACCCGCAAGATCACCCGTGCAGTCGGGCGTATTGCCTGCGGATTGCAAAAGTCTCTTTTCATGGGAAATCTTGATGCCAAGCGCGATTGGGGTTTTGCCGGGGAATATGTTGAGGCCATGTGGAAAATGCTTCAGCACGACAAACCGGACGATTTTGTCATCGCCACGGGCGAAGTTCATTCAGTTGAAGATTTTCTGAATGAAGCGTTTTCAATCAAAGGGCTGGATTGGCATGATTTTGTCGAATTTGACCCCCGCTACCTGCGTCCCTCCGAAGTCGGCCATCTGGTTGGCGACTGTACAAAGGCGCAGGAGGAACTTGGGTGGTCGGCGGAAGTTCGTTTCAAGGAACTCGTGCGTATGATGGTCGAGCATGATGTGGCCTTGGCCGAGCGCGAAATGAAACGAATTGATGCGGGCCTGTCCTGAAGGTTTCTCAAGCTTATGAGCGGAATATTGTGAAGAGAGCACTCATAACAGGCGTATCCGGACAGGATGGGGCGTATCTCGCCCGATTTCTTCTGGATAAAGGGTATGCCGTTTATGGAACGTCGAGGGATAATCGGAACAATGCGTTCGAAAACCTCAAGATGTTGGGAATCTACGATGATGTGAATCTGATCTCCATGTCCGTAACAGACGGAGATCAGGTCAGATCCGTTCTTCAATCCAGCCGCCCTGATGAGGTCTATAATCTGGCCTGCCAGTCATCGGTCGGACGATCATTTGAAGTGCCGGATGAAACGCGTGAAAGTATCGTCGACGGAACCCGTGTGATGCTGGAAACGATTTTGCATGTCGATTATAGTATCAAGTTGTTTAACCCTGCTTCCAGTGAGATTTTTGGCGAAACGCCGTCTCCGGCAAACGAGAAAACCGCATTAAACCCTGTAAATCCTTACGGTGAGGCAAAGGCGGAGGCCATGCGTCTGGTCACTGAATTCAGGCAACGTGAAGGTCTTTTTGCCTGCTCGGCAATCCTGTTTAATCACGAAAGCCCCTTGCGCCCAACTGTGTTCGTCACCCGCAAAATTATTGATAGCGTGGTTGCCATTGCCAACGGCACATCGGAAAAACTGTACCTGGGAAATCTCGATATCATTCGTGACTGGGGCTGGGCCCCTGAATACGTCGACGCCATGTGGCGAATGATGCAATTGGATCAGGCGGAAGACTTTGTCCTGGCGACGGGCCGCAGTTTTTCATTGCAGGAATTTGTTGAAGTGGCTTTTCGGTCTGTCGGACTGAACTGGACTGAGTATGTTCAGGTCGATGAATCGTTAAACAGACGCCGTGATCTGGGTCGGAGTTGCGGCGCCCCACGAAAGGCAATGAAACAATTAAATTGGAACGCCAAATTGACAATGCCTGACATTGTCAAACAGTTGATCAATGCCAAAGGAACTGAATTATGAAATTCACGAAACTGGGACCCAGTCCAAAGAGGAATTGATGTGATGGGCTTTCAAAACCTGTTTTCTGACAGTAAATTTGCTCCCGTCCTGAATGAACATCCAATTACATTTTTTGACATTGGTACGCGCGGCGGGATTGATTCGGACCTCTGGCCAATTGCCTTTGGTGTTGACGTGGTCGGATTCGAGCCGGATCCGATTGAGTGTTCGAGATTGGGACAGAGTTCGTCTGGGCCTTGGAGGTCATCAAAAATTCTACCCTTCGCCATTGGTGATTCCGTCGGAAAACGGACCCTTCATATTCCTTTGCAACCAGAGGGCGCTTCACTATTGGAGCCGTTGAAGGGCTTGCCGGCACATCTGTATAAAAAACAGTATTTTGATATTCTAAAAACAATCGAAGTTGATACCGTTACACTCGACCACATTGTTGATATTGGCACCGTCAGTCCCCCGGAATGTCTGAAGATTGATATTGAGGGGCTTGAGCTTGGGGTATTGAAAAGCAGCCCACGTGTATTGGAAAATTTGCTGGCTGTAAAAACTGAAGTGGCATTTACCAAATTGCGACACCAGCAGCCGATTGCAGGAGAATTTGAATCTTTTATGTCTGAAAAGGGATTTTACCTAATGGATTTGATCCAGCCTGCGCATTGGCGGACAACTGGATATACAGTACATCCGCACATGAATAGCGATAATATTCCCTATTCACGTGGCCAGTTAATTCAGGGGGATTATCTATTTTTGAGAAAATTCGGTATCAAACAGGGATCTGAAAAACTGTCAACTGTACAAATAGTTAAACTTGCAATTTTATCAATGTCATTTGGATATTTTGATTACGCGGCGGATATCCTGAAACACAATCAGGCGAACAAGATCACGTTCAATCAAGATGTTCCTGATTTATTGTGGTCACTTGGTGAGTTGTCACGCCGTTACGGACGGGTGGTGGCACGTCGTGAGTTCTTCCACCATCTTCGATTGCTTGGACCATATATTCGTCGGGTTCAGAACCTGATTCTGCGATAGATTCAGCGATTTCTTTGGCTATGACAATCGGGTCAGACCCTGTATTACAGTCGGCATGGCAAAAATAGATTTAACTGAATTGCGAATGGGGACAAGCTTCCTGATGGCCGGTCAGGTTATTCAGGCGGTCACAGGGTTTGGCGTCAATCTTGTCCTGGTGCGATATCTGTTGCCGGAAGAATTTGGGCGGTTTGCGCTGATCCTGGCGGCCGCGGCGCTGGTCTTTTCGATTTTGTCATTACGCATAGATACCATGATTATCCGTGCGCCCGTGGATCAATTGAATGGCCGGGTTCGGGAACGCTATTTTAGCGGAATGATAGTGGAAACATTGGTTTCGTCATCAGTTTTGATCTTTTGGGTCACTTGGTCTGATGATATCGATATCTGGGCGCTGGGGCTGATTATTGCACTGGGGCTACGCCATTGGGTTCACCAGAACAAGGCGTTTTTTGAACGTTCAATGCCGTATCGCAAGCTGGCGATCATGGAAACGGTAACTCTGACGGCGGCGCATGTGTTGGTGCTGGTCCTGATCTTGTCTGGCTATGGTGCCAGTGTTCTGTATATCCGCGAATATTTTCTCACTTTTGCCGGAGTCATCGGGTTATGGGCCGTTGGTGGAATCACGATTTGTCGATTTGTATGGCCGGGATGGGGTGACTGGCGGTCATTAATGACCGAAGCGCGGGGGATGTGGTTAGATGCGGTTCTTGAAAACAGTTTCAATCGCGTCATCATCCTGGTTGTCGGCCTGGTAGGTGGCGACCGTGCTGCCGGGTTCTTTTTTCAGGCTCAACGACTGGCCCATGTTCCGCAACAGTTTCTGGGGCCGATCGTAAGTCGGGTCTCTGGTGTCTGGTTCGGCCAGACAGAGAACAGGGTTGAACGGCGGAATGGTCGGGACAAGCTTCTGATTACGCTTGCCCCGCCACTTCTCATTATTGCCGTTGCCTGTTTTTTTCTGGCTGATCCGGTTGTCCCCTGGTTGTTCGGAGAGCGATGGGCACCGTCCGCGCCATTGCTGGCGGCGATGAGTGGAATGGCTGCATTTCTAAGTTTGTTTGAGGTCCTGAAAAGCTATTGCTGGATCGCCCAGCAAGTCCGCTGGTTATTGGTTGGACGAATTGCACAATATGCTGGATGCGGGATGCTTGTCGGCGTTTCGGTAATGGGCTACATGCCCGGCGATTTGGCTTTGGCAACAGGAATAAGTGTGGCTTACGGCTTGGCAGTCCTGGTTGTAATCACCGCACTTTGGCGTGCCGAACGTGATTGGTAATTACGGCTAATCTCTAGGGATCGTTCCCCGTGCCAGTCCCGGGACACTTCTGACATCCTCCAGTTCGGCCAATTTCAACAATTCCGCCACCCTTTCATGGTGCTGGCGTTTCTCGAATCTGGCTCCATACCAGTCAAAGGTGTCGAGAAGAGTCCAGATATATTGCTGGTCGCGGGTTAGGGCCGGGTCATGGACGGCACAGATCGGGATGAAATGATTGAGAATGCGAACCTTCCGGATAGGGGCCAGTAAAGAAGTCAGCCAAAATAGAGTGGCGACCAGAAATTTCGACAGGTTCAATGTGAGGCCAATTGGCAAATGGGGAGTTATCAGGCGCAGCAGGTATTTTGGTGCCTGCAATCGCCGCCACAAACCTTCCTCATAAAAATTGTAAGAGATTTTGCCGCCCGCTCGGGCAAATTTGGGCAAGCCGGAGATCACGGCTTCAGGATCAGGGGTATGTTGAATCACCCCGATACAGTAAATACCGTCAAAAACGCTCTTTTTGAAAGGCAGTTCGAAAAGCGAGGCCTGAATACACTGAATCCTGTTACCGTGAATCGCCGTCGTGTCATGACAGGCATCAATCGCGTCACTCAGATCTACGGCGACCACTTGCGCACCTGCGGATAGCGCGATGTCGGTAAACCGACCGGCACCGCACCCGGCATCAAGTATCAGCCTGTCCTTCATCCAATCCCGGTCCCATTGGGTATCGTTGAAGAACCGGGTTTCTGACAGGTGGTGCCCGCTTAACCGGTCAATCTGGATCTCTTTCCACTTCTGCCATTGAAAGCCAAAGTTTCCGCAATAATCCTGGTCCTGGCTGATGAAGCGTGGAATGCCGTTGCGTATGGTATACTCCTGCCCACAATCTGTGCAGACAAGTGTGCCATCATTGATATCACCGGTTTCATCACTACCGACTGAAGTGTGCAACGCCAGTCGCGCCTCAGAGGTACATTTCGGACAGGCCAGAATCTCAAGTAATGAACTTTGCATGAAACCATCTGGGATTATTCAATATCTAAGCGCCGTGTATACCGTGACCCAACCTTTAGAACAACGGTTCCGGGTGGAAAGTCGGAACAATTAAGGGCATTGTAGGGTGTCGACAGTTTCAACAGGATTTAACCGCCCGTGCCCGTCCGGCTTCTTTATCTGGTCAGCCATCCGATACAGTACCAAGCGCCTTTGTTGCGCCTGATTGCCAACGATCCTGAAATCGAACTGCTGGTTCTTTTCGAAAATCTGGCAAGTGCAGGGACCTTTGCCGACTCAGGGTTTGGACGTGACGTTATCTGGGATGTTCCGCTGACGGATGGTTATGAGTTCGCCAAACTGAATTCGCGAACAGAAATTGTCCCACACCTCAACAAATCAGATGTGCTATGGATTCACGGTTGGGACAGTGCCCTGAAAAGAGCAGCGCTAAAAGCTGCCTCAAAGTCTGGTGTGCCGGTTCTTATGCGAGGTGAAAATACCAATGCGGCGATGCCAGACGGCGGGCCTCTTCGCGCGATGTTCAAGCGAGCCTACCTCAACACTATTTTCACACATTGCAGCGGGTTTTTGTGTATTGGTTCTGCCAATCGCCAGTATTATCTGGATCGTGGCATTGAAGATGAGCGGCTGTTTTCCATGCCCTATACGGTCGATAATGAGTTCTTTGCCAATCATGCAAATAAGCCCAATGAGACTCAACTGCAATTGCGTCAGGAAATGGGCCTGGAGGCTGAACGACCGGTCATCCTGTTTGCTGGAAAACTGCAATCAAGAAAACATCCTCTGACGTTGCTGGCGGCATTTCGAGGACTGGATATGGAACGCACCGGACACCCCTATCTTTTGTTTATAGGTGATGGTGAACAGCGATCAACCCTCGAACAACAGAGCTTGGATATGGGAGATCGGGTAAGGGTGCTGGGGTTTAAGAATCAAACTGAACTGCCTGCATTTTATGAATTGGCTGATGTGTTTGTGCTGGCGTCAGAGCGCGAACCCTGGGGCCTTGCGGTGAACGAGGCGATGAACGCACATACGGCGGTTATTGTATCAGATGAGTGCGGCTGCGGATCCGATCTGATTAACGAAACCTGTGGCACGGTGGTGCCGCCGGGCGATGCCGTTGCTGTCCGTGAAGCGCTGACAAATATGTTACAAAACCCGGACAGGCTGGCGGATATGGGCCACGAAGCAGCCAGAAAAATCTCGACATGGGGACTGAAGGAAAGCCATCAGGGGTTGAAGCAGGCGCTCAGCCACCTAAAGCTTCTTTCAGCATAAATCGCATGCGGTCCAGATGGCTATAACCACCTGTTTCGCAGCGCGCGCGTCCGGCCATCCCAATGGCTTTCCGCTCGTTTTCATGTTCCAGAAAATATCGAATCTTGCTCAGCAAATCTTCTTTCGAATCAAAGAAAACAGCTTCCTTGCCATCTTCGAACAGGCGTTCGTGCTCATCTGATCGTTCTGCCAGCATGAACCCGCCGCAGGCTGGAATTTCGACACTCCGGTCCGTCTGTAAATCGCGGTTAATCTTGCGCAGGAACCCCAGATTGATTCGGGTCGCGCAAATCCCTTTGCTGAATTTCAGGTCACTTCTGCTGTTTACCAGAGGTCGGCGTTTGACTTGCAGATGTGACGATGCGGATGAAAAATCCTGCCAATCGTTACCCCAGACCTTAACGGGAATACCGTTCTCTGCCAGAAAATTGAGAATGACCCCACGCTCAGGTGCGTAGCTGCCGATGAACCCGACATCCGCGCCAAATTTTCCCAACTCCATAGCGCTGATATCCATGGGTCGATGTTGGCCTGGGTCATAGGCCTTGTCGACCATGACGCAGCGTTTGGCCCCTAATGCCGGAAGTTCACCTTCATTGGCGTTGTACGACTTTGTGGTAAATACGACATCATAGTGTTTCAAGCCGTTTGTATAAGCATGCGTGTGGTTCAATGTGTTGAACATATCGTCATCGGAATAGGATGCGATTACGGTGGTTGGTGATTGTTGGCGGGCTTTTTCCAGCGTCGAAGGTTTGATCATGTTGCCTTTTTCAATCCACAACAAATCAGGTTTTGAAGCCTCCACTGACTTGGCGATTTTGGCATTCACGCCTTCGGTATCCAGGTGCTTTCTCATCTTCCAGGCGATACGGAAATCCAGACCGGGGGGGACATATCCCAGATCATCACCTCCAATTGGTGAGTGACTGAGACCTTCAACCTCTGCACCGAGTTGTTTGGCCGCACTCAGGCGTGATGCGCCCTTCGAGTAAAAATTCAAATCGCCGACAAACAGGATTTTTGGGGACATCAATCGACCTTGTCAGTTCCGGTGCCTAATTATTAGCCGATTAGTTGACGGGTTTCCATTTCGGTATGCCAGCAAAATCCGTATAACTGTGTAAGAAAAGAAATCCATGTCTCGGAGCGTGAACATCCACATGCCCTCTACCTTGAACCAAATTATTAGCGGAACCCATCACCGAAAGTCCCGTTTCCATGACGAGAAAGGGAACCTGGTCGATTTTTTCGGACTTTGTTACGCGCCGGTTGCATTGGCAGGTGCCGTTCAAAGGCGCCTGTTTGGCTATCGACCAATAAAGCCGACATTATCATTCCGGGGAACGAAGGCCATTGATAAACTGCTTCAATCCGATTGGAAATGCGCAGAGTTCGGCTCCGGCATGTCAACAGTTTGGCTGGCCAAGCGGTGTGGATATTTATTGAGCGTTGAAAATGATCAGAACTGGTATGACGAAACCCGCAAGCGGCTTGATCAACATGGATGCGATCATGTTCAGTATGAACTGAGAGCACCTGACTTGTTCTCTGATCTTTCCATGATAGAAGACCGGTTTTTCGATTTTGCCCTGATAGATGGCTGGGACCGGGCGGGCTGCGTTGCTGCGGTGTTGCCCAAAATGAAATCCGGTGGATGGATCTATCTCGACAACTCTGACAAAGATATGGAAAACCCGGACGGCGACCTCAGGCGAGCCGAAAACCTGTTGCTGGAGTACATTAAGAAAAACGATAAAAGCCACGAGTATTATGTAGATTTCTCGCGAACCAACTTTTTTGTCGAACAGGGGTTACTTGTTCAGGTTTGAACAGGTCCGGGAGCAGGTAAATGTGTGGGATCGCCGGGATCATTGCAAAAAGGACTGTCAATCCGGGTGCTGTTGAGGCGATGACCGCATCATTGAGCCATCGCGGCCCTGACGGCGAAGGTGTGTGGTCAAACGATGACGGAACCGTTGTCTTCGGGCATCGTCGGCTCGCCGTCATTGATCCGACCCCGGCGGGCGCGCAACCGATGTCTGATTCCAGCGGCCAGTACGTCATCACCTTTAACGGTGAAATTTACAACTACATCGAAATCTCCCGGCGTCTGGAAAGTGAGGGCGTTGTCTTTCGTTCCAGATGTGACACGGAAGTCCTGCTGGAAGCCTACAAAGCCTGGGGGCCGCAGTGCGTTGATGAATTCAACGGTATGTTTGCTTTCGCCATATATGATATCAAAACAGGTAAAATATTTTGTGCCCGTGACCGGTTTGGCGAGAAGCCGCTGGTCTATGTGGAAACACCAGAATTTTTTGCTTTTGCATCAGAATATAAAGCGCTGTTCTGTTTGCAGGGTGTTGATGCAGACATCGACGATACAGTACTGCTGCGGTTCCTTCATCAACCCCGTCAGGGTTTGGATGACGAGCGTTCAACTGTCTTTCCGACAATCCAGCAACTGCTGCCAGCGGAAACGCTGACCCTTGATGTCCGGACCTTGCAGACATCTGTCTGCCGGTATTGGGATGTCGAACCGGACGATAAGTTTGCCGGGCTTGATGGAACGGACGCTGTTCATAAATTTCGGGATTTACTGGAAGATTCAGTCCGG
>JAJFIJ010000225.1 GCA_021775105.1 Rhodospirillales bacterium
GATATAAATCCAGCCGTCTTTTGTCGTATAGAGCTGACAAGGACACAGCACTGGATGAGCAGATCGTGCCATTCGGCCCTGAACGTGCCCTTCATTCAAATACCAGATTGCTGGATAGGCCGCATTGATGAGAGCCATATCAAACAAGCTGACATCCATATCGCGACCGACACCGCTGGCCCTGGCTCCGGTAATCCCGGCCAATACTGCATAAGCCAATCCAAGTCCGGTCATCTGATCGACAACCGAAAGGCCGAAGCGTGTTGGTGGGCCATCGGCTTCACCAGTCAGAGAAAAATAACCAGCTTCAGCCTGCATCAGGTAATCAAACCCCGGCCAGGCAGCTCGGGGGCCGGTCCTCCCGTAAGCCGATAAATGGGCGCAAACGACTTTCGGATTAATTTCTCTTAATACATCATAGGTAAGCCCCAACTTACCCGGCACATCGCCTCGCAAGTTAGACGCCACCGCGTCAGCAGATTTCACCAGATCATGAAATACCGCCATTCCAGAAGTGGTGCTGAGATCTAGGCCCAGACTTTTTTTGTTGCGGTTATAAGCATGAAAAAATTCAGAATCTTCCGGGGTGAAAAAATATGGTCCTACTTCACGGGCAAAATCACCGCCGGTATTCGGGTTTTCAATCTTGATGACCTCCGCCCCCTGATCGGCAAGAAACATGGTCCCAAATGGCCCTGCACCATACTGTTCAACGGCAAGTATGCGTACTCCATCAAGCGGAAGCGTCATATCGGATTCCGTTCAACAAGCTGACGGGCAATAATGAGACGCTGCAATTCGTTAGTCCCTTCGCCAATCGCCAACAGCGGGGCATCGCGGTAATAACGTTCAATATTATATTCCTTGGAATACCCGTAGGCACCATGAATACGCATCGCTTCCATTGAATTCTCGACCGCCGCCTCCGTCGCATAAAGTTTTGCCATGCCTGCCTCTAAGTCACACCGCTGGCCGCTGTCATAAGCATGCGCTGCCTGATCAACTAGCAATCGAGCGGCTTCAACCCTGACCGCCATATCAGCAAGTTTGATTTGGATTGTTTGATGCTGAGCGATGGGCTTGCCAAAAGTCTTTCGCATCTGGGCGTAAGCTAAACTTTCTTCAAGACAAACCCTTGCTAATCCAACACCACGCGCAGCAACATTTATTCGCCCCAGTTCCAAGCCGGAAAGAATTTGTTGTAATCCTCGTCCTTCCTTATCACCAATCAGATTTTCACAGGGAACGCGTACATCATCAAACTGAAGTCCCGCAGTGTCTATTCCCTTGTACCCAAGCTTTTTGAGTTTGCTGCCCTTGTATCCATGTTTCTGTTCGGTCAATAACAGACTCATGCCTTTATGCGCCGGTTCTGCATTGTCATCGGTCTTTACCAGAACGGCCAGAATATCGCCCTCAAGAGAATTGGTGATCCACATTTTTGATCCGTTAATCACATATTCCTCGCCATCACGATGGGCTTTGGTTCTAATGCCCTGAAGATCAGTGCCGCAATCAGGTTCGGTCAGGGCAATTCCACCTCGCAATTCTCCGCTCGCAAATTTCGGCAAATATTGTTTTTTCATATCGCTCGAGCCAAATCGCTCGACAGCAGCAGCCATGATTAAATGAGAGTTGATAATCCCAGAAACAGAAATCCAGACGGCAGACGCCCGCTCAACAATCTTCGAATAGGTTGTCGCCGACAGACCAAGGCCTCCATATTCTGGCGAGATGGTTGCTCCAAAAAGTCCGAGCTCGGCGAGCTTGTCGGCGATCTCACGAGGGTAAGTATCCGTCGATTCCAGTTCCTGAACATAGGGTTTTACATCGCGTTCCAGAAAACGGTCGACGGAATCAAGTATTAAGGCCTCTTCTTCATTTGAAGAAATGTTGGTGGGGTAAATTGCTTCAGACATTGTTAAAGTCCACGTAATTAAATTCAAAATGATTAGATATGTTTTGCTGTTGTTGAGTGAATAAACTCGGAGTCACTTCTCACATTACAACTCAATAATTCGCCCTGTCATCGACCGCATGGCCGCGCTTAGGAATCAACATGGCGCGCTCGAACGACATGACTTCCGTTCCATCAGCCTTTTTCCCGGTGGTTTTGATGGTAACGACCCCTTGGGTTGGTCGGGATTTACTTTCGCGGACGGAAAGCACTTCGCTTTCGGCGTAGAGAGTATCGCCGTGAAAAAGAGGTGCTGACATCCGCACTTTATCCCATCCGAGATTAGCAATCGCTTTTTGGCTGGTATCAGAAACACTCATCCCAACAACAACTGAAAGAGCCAGGCAGGAATTGACCAACGGCTTACCAAATTCACTTTTCGCCGCATACTCGTGATCAAAATGTAGTGGGTGTTGATTCATGGTCAGAAGCGTAGACCAGGTATTGTCTGTTTCAGAGATCGTTCGGCCCGGACGGTGCTCATAAATATCTCCCACCTTGAAATCTTCCAGATATCGTCCGTAAGATTCTCGGTAGCGATTAGCGCCTACTTCCTTTGCTTCTGCAACCACAGTTATTCTCCCGCCACGGCGAGACGTTCACTAGGTTTTGAGTGAGCAAGTACTTCTGTGATACTGCTTACACCCTCCAACGCTAAAAGGCCGGAGGACAAGGCATCGCTTTGTGTGTCGGTCAGATAAGGCCCAACCAATCCATTAAACTTGGCCTTCAGTTCCTCATCAGTGACAAAATTGCTGGGCTCGCCTTTCGGCACCTCGACAAAGGCTTCAAATGATCCGCGCGCCGTAATTATTTTAGCGGAACCCGCCATGTTATCGGGGAATATCGCTTCAGCGCGTTTGCCAACCACCGTCGTAACTTTGCGGCACAATGCTAGAGTATCGGCGTTGGAAATATGCCCCGCATAGTCATCCCAGACCATATTGCCTTCACGCATAACAACGGCCGCACAAAAGGGCATCGAAAACTGGCCATCGACAATACTTTTTGGATTGTGTTTCAGATTTTCTGGTCCGCCGATAATATTCCAGGCGGTTTGTGACACCCCAATACGTGCAGACTGAATCTCATCAACCGATATATCATGCTCGACCATCAACTGGCGGATGGCGTCCAACGGTGCGTGGCTATAGCGACACGATGGATAAGGTTTTACGGCAATTGATAAAGTTTCCCAACATTCGCCTAAATCGACTATTGCCTTACTGTGATCAGGATTTGGCGCATAGGCGTTGAGAAATCCGGCATTGCCTTCCAACGGTTCGACAGCACCTCGAAACCCTTCCCCAGCTAATGTCGCGGCTATCAGACCGTTCATGGCCGCCTGACCGACATGGGAACGTTTGGTCCAGCCACCCTCGTGCAAGAACTGCATGGAACCGGCGGCCTGGCTGAGCGCGATGCCAAAGGCACTGGCAATGGTGGTGGTATTCTGTCCGAAGATCATACCCGCGCCCGCAGCGGCAGCGAAAATACCACAGGTCGCCGTCGGGTGGAAACCGCGATTGTAATGATCTGTCGGACCAAGAGCCAAACTCAAACGAATCTGAATTTCATAACCTGCAACCACGGCGGCAATAATATCTTTTCCCGATGCTCCGACCATTTCAGCTGCGGTAAATACAGCCGGGACAATCGGTGCGCTTGGATGGATGGAACCTGCCGCATGAGTATCATCAAAGTCCAGAGAATGGGCTAGTGTGCCGTTGATCAGAGCGGCGGCAGAAGCACTATAGCCCCGGTTATCGCCAATTACGCTACATGGCCCATCGGCGGGTCCAAGTTTTTCAACTGCTGCAATGAGGCTTGGCGTTGATTCAGCATCGTGGCGAGAGCGAAGGGCAACACCCACGACATCAAAAATCAATTGTTTCGCCCGACTCCGCACTTCAGCGGGGATGCCTTCATAGGAAAGTTCGCTGGCGAAACCTGCCAAAGTTTCTGTTATATTCGCCATATCCTGTTCTCCAATGCTCATTTCACAATCGTCACCGCCACGTCCGCTTTGTCTTACACGTCCGCTTTGTCTTAAATGCCCGTAATATTCAAAGCTAGGCGATAAGAAAAACCGTATTCTCAATACCGTTACGAATGATTTTCTATTAGATTAATCATATCAACTATGATTAATCTAATAGAAATATATGCATTATTAATATATAAATCAGATCAATCGCCATGCTGAACATTACCATCAAGCAAATGGAAGCCTTTGTTGCCATCACCGAAACTGGTGGTTTTCGGCGTGCTGCTGAGCATTTAAACCTGTCGCAATCAGCCGTCACCACGCATATCAAAAATCTTGAAGAACAGTTAGGCGTGTCTTTATTTCACCGCACAACAAGATCAGTACGCCTGACTAACGCAGGTCAAAAGCTAATGGATCAAGCGGGACGAACGCTGGTCAGGCTAGAAGAAACTATCCAGCACTTTCATGACGAAGCTGCTTTGCAGGAAGGCCGGGTCACCCTATCTACAGCACCAAGTTTTGCATCATCCCTGCTTCCTCAGATCCTTGCCGAATTCCAGCGCCGCCATCCAAACATTGTCATCGAGGTTGTGGAAGCCTACGCGAGTGACATCCTTGAGGCGGTTCGAAGCCACACTGCTGATTTTGGTGTTGGACCTATGAGCGAACAATCGCCAGAATTTGTCTTTGAACATCTACTCATTGACAACTTGACGGCCATCGTTGCACCGGACCATGGACTTGCCGCGCGGAAAAGTATTCGCATCAATGATCTTGCTAGTCAGGCGTTGCTCGTCATGCCCCGTTTATCTGAGACTCGCCGGAGACTGGAAACCGCCTTTACTGCCAAGGGATTGCCGCTCAAACCCGCCTATGAGATGCTGCATCATCAAACGCTTATCGCAATGGCGGAGGCTGGTGTCGGTGTCGGTGTCCTTCCGGGTATAGCACTTCGCGGTGCCGGGCGTAGTCGGTCTTGTCTCCTGACCATTACGGATCCAAAAATTACCCGTCGCGTGGGTACCATCACGCTCCGCGGCACGTCACTCTCTCCTGCGGCCGCTGCTTTAGCAACTGTGATTTCCGAATCACTCAGGGGCGAAACCGATGCATCAACGCTAACATAAATTGAACACATTAGGAAAATCGCAAATAAGTGGCAGGTATCATGGTGACGCCGTAGCCCGCTTCGGCAGGAATCGACAAGTGCACGCCGTCCTCAGTTTCGATTCGTTCAGGTTGAACACAAACGACCTTCTCTTCACGTGCCGCGGCCAAGGCTTCGAGGACATTGTCGCGTTTTTCTAACTTGAGGATATTCATCATTGTCGGCAACACGAGCTTAAGTGTACCCGTGCGAACTCTGTTAAGAATGTCGCATGGGCGTCGCCATATGGCTTCGATAATTTCGTTTCCGTCAACTTGGGTTTCCATCTGATCAGCAGGTGCCTGAGCGACAAAAAAATGCACATCGAATCTTTTGGGTCGTGTTGGGGGAGTGGTCCAGTGGGCAAAATGCGATAATTGACCTGTCGCCAGGTCAAGTGGAACAGATGACACCAAATCATCGAACATTCCTGATCGATTAGACCGGCGGAGTCCTGTGACGTCCGAACTGGTCAATTCAACTTCCGTTCCCTGCCGCCGCGCTAACAGGATTCCGCATTCTTCATACATCTCCCGAATAGCCGCAATTTTGTATCCTAAAAACGAGTCATCATGCTTCCCTTTCCCAGCGGCAAAAGACACGTCCGACGCCTCTACTTTCCCTCCCGGAAATACCCAGGCACCCGCTGCGAAGTGTTTGCCAGGTGCCTTTCGCAACATCAGCACTTCTAGTCCGCGGTCGCCGTCCCGTAACAGAATAACCGTTGCCGCTGGCTTGGGCTCGACGGGCTTTAATGGCGGAGTATCTATCGGGCTCATTTGTCCCTTGTCTTTAATTTGCCCGGGCATACACCGCCTCCGCTGTCGGCAACCCATTGCAAATAGCGATCCCCGTCTCGATCATGTAAACTAAATGAGAATGGACTGTGCGTGCCGCCGCGCCATGCATATGTTCAGGCACGTTTTTATACAAATGAGAAACGATGTCCGGGATGCGGTTCAATCCTCTGACGAGGGCGTCTGCAATAGCGCGCTCCCGCTGCTCTCGATGGGCGATTAAGGCCTTTATGTACAGTTTGGGGGACAAAATCGCAGGACCGTGCGTCGGCCAGTAGAGCGCATCATCACGTGCGAGCAATCGGTACAAAGAACGCATGTAGTCGTTCATATCCCCATCTGGTGGCGACACAATTGTCGTCGACCAACCCATCACGTGATCGCCGGAAAACAAGGTCGATTCCTCCTTCAATGCAAAACAAACATGATTGGATGTGTGGCCAGGGGTGTGAACTGTCTCAAGAGTCCAACCTTTCCCGGCAACCGTATCGCCATTTCTAACAACGTGATCAGGAACAAAAGCCAAATCTCCCCCTCGCGATTCAGTATGGCTACCACCTTCCCAATAACGTCCCGGCTGATGCGGCCCGAAACCATAGGTCGGAGCGCTGGTCGCCTCCTTGAATGGTTCCGCTGCGGGGGAGTGGTCATGGTGTGTGTGAGTAATCAGAATATGCGTCACCGTCTCTCCGTCGACAGCGGCAAGCAAAGCATCCACATGCTCGTCTATTAACGGGCCGGGATCAATCACCGCGACCTCGCCCTTTCCAATAATATAGGTGCCTGTCCCGTGAAAAGTGAACGGGGTCGGGTTACGGGCGATAACGCGGCGGATCAGTGGTGAGATTTGATCGACAATGCCATAGTCAAACTCGATTTTTCGAACGAACGGAATTGCGGGTGTCATATCCAATTACTCATATCAGGAATAGGTTATACAGTGCCGGTCATTATCACTGCAACTTGCTATAAAACCCTTCTTTTGTTCTCAACCTTTTTCGCATGTTAAATCGGACAGTTTTTACTAAAGTTCGGCTTACGCTTTTCCTTATGCGAGGCAACTCCTTCTTTCACATCTTCGCCCATGAAACCGAGAATTTCGAGTGCAGTTGATGTATCGAAAATCGGTCCCGCCGAACGCAGCCAATTGTTCAGTGAGTACTTGGTCCAGCGGATCGCGCTCTGCGAGCCTTCCGAAAGTTCAATGGCAATCTGGAGCGCGGTTTCCTGCAACACATCATCTTCGACACATAATGATACAAGCCCAATTCGCTCGGCCTCTTCTCCTGTCACCGGCTTACAAGTCAACAAGTAGTATTTTGCCTTAGCCATGCCACATAGTAGCGGCCAGATTATGGCAGCGACATCACCTGCTGCAACGCCGAGGCGCGGATGGCCATCAACCAGTTTCGCACGTTTGCCCGCAATCGAGATATCAGCCAAAATCCCCACAACTAGGCCTGCGCCAGCTGCCGGACCGTTGATAGCCGAAATGATCGGTTTGTTGCAGTTGATGATGTTGTAGACAAGGTCCTTGGCTTCCTTCCATGTTTTCATCAACTCGTTATGATTTCCCGTCATCTGCTCGATGAAATCAAAATCCCCTCCAGAGGAAAACGCCTTTCCAGCTCCTGTGACAATTACCGAATTGATGTCAGGATCACGATCAATGTCGCGCCATATATCAGTTATCTCCGTATGTGTTTGAGAATCGACTGAATTGTACGTCTCCGGGTTATTGAAAGTAATGCGCAGCACCCGTTCCGCAGGGTAATCGAACTTAAGTTTGGTGTATGCAGCGTAATGATCGGTCATCAGATTTTCTCCTTGTTAATTTTTACACAGACGTAGCCAGGAAAGCTGGCATTATTTTAGGCAAAATTTTGCATCAATTTCACGCAAAGTTGTTTTCAGCACTTTCCCGTAATTATTTTTCGGTAGAGCATGCAGACGGTGATAAATTTTTGGCCTCTTAAAACGTGCGATGCTATTGAGGCAGAGTGCATCCAATTCCGCCTCCGGTGCATCGCCGACCACGTAAGCGACTATAATCTCGCCCCATTCCGGTTCAGCCCGACCAATAACAGAAACTTCCTGGACACCGGAATGAAGAAGTAAAACTTCCTCGACCTCGCGTGGATATATATTTGAACCACCGGAAATGATCACGTCCTTGGCTCGACCCACAAGGGTCAAAAATCCATCTTCGTCCATGACGCCCATATCCCCCGTATGTAGCCAGCCATTCCGCAGGGCTTCTTGAGTAGCTTGTGCGTTTTGCCAATAGCCCTTCATAACGGTGTCACCACGCACCAAAATTTCGCCCGTCTCACCGATACCGAGCATCTCGTCATTAGCATCAGCGACACGAATTTCAACAGCGGGATTGGTGACGCCAACAGAAGCCAGACGTTCCCGCCATCCCGGGTGATCTTTGTCAGCAAGGATGTCCCGAGCGCAAACTGTTATGGTCATCGGACTTTCACCTTGACCATAAATCTGGGTCAGACAGGGGCCAAAACGTTCCAGTGCGGCGCGCGCATCTTCGACGTACATGGGTCCGCCACCATACGTGATGGTGCGAAACCCCTCAATTGGTGGATCAGCAGCACATTCGGTCATACGTTTGATCATCGTTGGCGCCGCAAATAACGAGGTTCCCGGCCAAACATCAGCGAGCTCAAAAATCTCTGCCGGATCAAATCCAGCCGACTCTGGCACGACATTACAAGCCCCCCGATTGACATGCGGAATCATATAAATGCCCGACCCATGGCTCATGGGCGCAGCGTGGATAATGGCGTCGGTCGGGCCCGTCGGATCAATATGTAATTGATAGGCCTTAGCCATGGCGTCCATGTTGGCGTGCGTTAGCATGGCACCTTTCGGTCGCCCCGTGGTCCCTGACGTGTAAAACAGCCAAGCCAAATCACCCGCTACGGTTTCCGTCACATCGCTGGTATGATCGACGAACAGCTCCTCATATTCCGGCGTACCAAAAACAATAAGATGCTCGAGACTGTCTGGGCGGTGTTTGACGATGGCTTCGGCGAGTTCCGGTCCGGCGAGACAAACCCGTGCCTCGGCGTCTTCGAGGATATAACTCAACTCAGCACCGTGTAGCTTGGCATTTGCAGGCACGGCGGTCAGCCCACCCCACCAGATACCGTACATAGCCTCGACATACTCGGGTCGGTTCTTTGATGCAATGGCAACCCGGTCCCTCGGCGCTAAACCAAAGTACGTTTTCAGTCCCTTGGCCAATCCGCCAGCCCGCCGCGAAAGCTCCTCATAGGACTGCACAGTAGCAGCACCCAGCGCCACAGCAGGGTTTTTGGGGAATGCCTGACCGGCGTTCTTTAGGGCCGTAGCAAGGTTCATCAATCGTATCCGGTTTCAGTTTTTCAGCAGCAGCCCAATGGTGAGGAGGCGGCACCAACTTTCAAAAATAACCCCTTAAAACGACCTCGGCAATTCGAGCACATGTTCGGCGATATACGATAGAATCAGATTGGTCGAGATAGGGGCAACCTGATAGAGCCGGGTTTCGCGAAATTTGCGCTCGACATCGTACTCTTCGGCAAAGCCGAACCCACCGAAGGTCTGAAGGCAGGCGTTGGCGGCGCCCCAGGACGCTTCCGACGCCAGCATTTTTGCCATATTCGCTTCAGCCCCACAGGCCTCACCGGCATCAAAAAGCGAGATCGCCTTTTCGACCATCAGATTAGCCACTTCCGTTTCGGCATAACTTCTGGCGAGCGGAAACTGGATGCCCTGGTTCTGTCCGATGGGACGGTCAAACACCCGCCGTTCATTGGCATAATCCGTTGCCTTTTTGATAAACCAGCGCGAATCGCCCACTGATTCTGCGGCGATCAGGATACGTTCGGCATTCATGCCATCCAGGATATAGCGGAATCCCTTGCCTTCTTCGCCGATCAACGTCGATGCCGGGATGCGGAGATCATCAAAAAACACTTCCGTCGCTGAGTGATTGATCATTGCCGGAAGCGGTTTGATGGTCAGGCCGCACCCAAGAGCGGCACGCATGTCGATCAGGAACACCGACATTCCGTCATGCGGTTTTGGTCCGGCGTCTCGCGGTGCCGTGCGGGCCAGCAACAGCATCAGATCGGAATGTTCGGCGCGCGATGTCCAGACCTTCTGGCCGTTGATGACATACTCATCCCCATCCTTTTTGGCTGTCGTGCGAATGCGACTGGTGTCGGTGCCGGATGTGGGTTCGGTCACGCCAAAAGCCTGCAGCCGCAACTCGCCGCTGGCTATTTTCGGAAGATAAATACTCTTCTGGTCTTCGTTACCGTATCGAAGCACGGTGCCCATGGTGTACATCTGCGCATGACAGGCCCCGCCATTACATCCGGATTTGTGGATTTCCTCCAGAATGGCCGCCGCTTCACCAACGCCCAGACCACTGCCCCCGTATAATTCAGGGATCAGCACAG
>JAJFIJ010000226.1 GCA_021775105.1 Rhodospirillales bacterium
TAGAGCACTTCCGAAAATAAATGAATCAAAATGGAATTGATTGATTCCTTATTAAGACAATTTGTGATTCCCTCGCATATTGATTCGCAAGGGAGCTTTATCCATGACAATTTCACAAGATTTACGTATTCGTTTGGTGAAGAAAGTTTCATCTGGAATGTCGCGTCGCCAAGCTGCGGCACACTTTGAGGTAAGTCCGAGTTCAGCCGTTCGCTTCACGCAGCAGTACGAAACAGAAGGGACTGTGGCGCTCAAGACCCGCAGTCCGCATAAGCGTCGTCTTGATCCTTATGGCGATGATATCCTGTGCTGGATTGGGGAGACACCAGACATGACCTTGCAAGAATTGTCTCAACGCCTGTCAGAAATTCACGCCATTCGTGCCCCGAAATCGACAATAGATGACTGGCTGCGGGCGCGGAAAATCAGCTTCAAAAAAAACCGCACACGCCAGCGAACAGGAACGCTCTGATGTGCAAGCGGCCCGGGCGATCTGGCGCAAACGCCAAGCATGGCTTGTGGCACACCCCGAGCAGATCGGTAGAATTGTGTTCATTGATGAAACAGGAATCAACACCAAAATGGCACGCCTGAGGGGGCGCTGTCGCAAGGGCCAGCGAATGGTCGCCAGTATTCCCCACGGTCATTGGAAAACCATGACGTTCATTGCCGGATTACGCTGTGACAGCCTGATAGCCCCTTGGGTTATTGACGGTGCCATGAACGGTGATGCATTCGAGCACTACATCAAAACACAACTCGCGCCAACACTCAAAAAGGGCGATGTCGTTGTTGCCGATAATCTGTCGTCGCACAAACGAGACGGCGCTAGGCGGGCGGTTGAAGAACGAGGCGCATGGTTCTTGTTTCTGCCGCCATACTCACCGGACCTCAATCCAATCGAACTGGCGTTCTCTAAATTCAAGGCGCACATGAAGCGCTTGAAACCCCGAACCCTGGATGAGCTTTGGAAAGCTGCCGGAACAGTCTGCGATCTGTTCAAGCCCGAAGAATGTCGCAACTTCTTTGCTGCTGATGGATATGCGTCAGAATAAATCGGAACCGCTCTAAAGATTTTGAATTTGGATTGGGGCTTGCCAAAGACTACAATCCGATCATCAATGTGGTCGAGAAAATCTCGGATTGTGACGAGATAGTTATCTCCAGATCACAACCGACCGGCATCGATGCAGATGCAAATATCTTTTTTATTGCAGTTGCCAATTTCGAGAAAGCCAGGAAGATCATCAACGACATCACCAACCTTGGCAGAACCGCAGCACGGTCTGTGAAGGAAGCGACGACCTACAACCTTTTCGCAGAAGAACTTGGCTTGCTTCCTTGATCGTCCGGTTCATGCGTTCCACCTGACCATTTGTCCAAGGGTGCTTTGGTTTTGTGAGGAGATGATCGATATCGTTCCGGGCACAAACCAAATCGAACGCGTGGCAGCGAAGCGGTTGCCCACGAGCGAGCAACCCCCTGATCTCGGTTACGCTCCATCCATTGCCTTTGGGGTCGGTGAAATGAGTACCGTTGTCAGTGAGTACGGTGTGGATTTTGTATGGAACAGCATCAATCAAATGCCGCAAGAAGTCACCGGAGATGCGGCGGGTAGCCGATATAATCCATAATCGTCGAGTCCACGGGCGTAAATTCTTAATGCTGATCCTCAATTTGTATAATCAATTCATTTCGTTTCAAACACCCAGACGCCATCCCAATCTGACGGCGGCGGTGTAGTGCGCAGTTGAGCGATACGCTGGAGATAGACTTGAGAAGCAGGATCGTCCGGAAGTTTTCGGAATGACGTTTCGGCCTTGCCCCAGTCCTGATTCCGATAAGCGTCCAGCCCATCGGTAAATCCGTTCCTGTCAGTAGCGTCGCCCAGCAATTCGTGCACGCGGACAGGTTCCAGTTTTCCCTTGACCCTGATCACATCGATTTCGCGCGAAAGAATTTCAGGTTTTGCCAGTTCCCGCGTACGTTCGGAAACCAGAATGCGGGTACCGTAGGCTTTATTCGCCCCTTCCAGACGTGAGCCCAGATTGACCGGGTCCCCCATGATCGTATAATTCATGGAGGCCCGTGACCCGACCGTCCCGACAATCATCTGACCGCTGGAGATACCAATCCTCAGGTCAATGTCCAGACCGTCTGCGTCCTTGCCGATTCCACGCCTCACATCCTGGCGAAATTTTTCCAGATGCCGCAGGGCTTCAAGCGCTGCCGTGCAGGCGAGTGCCGCGTGTTCGTCAGGGTCAGTGAACGGTGGCCCCCAGTAGGCCATCACCGCATCGCCCATGAACTTGTCGACCACCCCATTGTTTTTGGAGATGGCATCCGTCATGTGCCCGAAGAAAGAGTTGATCATGTGGACCAAATCGTCCGGCGCAAGTATTTCAGAGATCGAGGTAAACCCCTTCAGGTCGATAAACATCACCGTCATTTCCCGGCGCTCTCCGCCGGGTTCGGTAAATTCAGGGTGATCGAGAAGGTTCGAAACGATCCGAGGATCCATATACTTGCCGAAGGTTTCCTTAATCCGTTCCTTTAACCTCAATTCTCCAACCATGTGATTGAACGACTCCGTTAATTTTCCAATCTCATCGTCCGTCGCGACCTTCACTTCGGAATCCAGGTCGCCACCCTCAACCGCTTGGGTTCCGGTGACCAGGTTACGCACATTGCGAACCAGAGAGCGGGTGATCAATGCAGCAACTCCAAGCCCTGAAAGCGCCGCAAGACCGGTCAACAGGCTATTAACAAAAAGGAGGAATTTTTCATTTTTCGCCGTTCTCTCGACAGCCCAACCGGTCAATTCCTGAACATGCGCGTGCAACCCTGAAATTTCCTGATCTACGCTGTCCTGACGTTCATTCAGCTGTGGAAACAACCTCGAAAACTTGTCATTCTGTCCGGCTTCACGGGCTGCCAGCAACAATAACCCGTGCGCTTCGAACGCCAGATACTCCCGTTCTATTGCCGCAATATCTGCCTTCAGAACCGATATTGCCTTAACAAGATGCTGATTGTCGCCGCGTTCGGAATCCAGCAATGTCTGGGTGGCCTGAAATTCTTCCTTGATGGTTTTGCCAATCTCGACAAAGAAATCACGGTCGTTGCCTTTTGGTTCTCCAAAAACAAACAGGCGCTGCAATAACAGGCCCTGTTCGAGGATGCTGACGTTGACCCTCGACACCGCTTCTGTCACAGGTAGATTTTTGTGTGCGATAGTTTCCAGTTCTTTGCTGATAGTCGCTGTCAGATGGATCGAATAAACGGCGACGACCAGCATGAAGGCCAGAACAATGCAGGCAATTCCAAATATCTTGTGGGCAATATTCAACCGCATCAACGTAAATCCATTTTCCTGATTATTTGGCAATCCAGACGCTGTCTACGGGATGTCCCAAGTCCTGCAAATCAATCAGGATAGAGACAACACGCGCAGACAAATGTGAGCCTGCGTGCATGAACAGTCTGCCATCGGCGGTATGAACATCCCGGGCCAGCATGGCCCCGGCGGGTACCTGATCAAGGGGGCATTCATATCCATCAAGCTGCCTGGCTTTCTGTACGGGGGCTTGCACAGAATCGTCGAGACTCAGGGCTTCATCTTCTAGATTATGGGCCTTCAGATCATCGTCACCGAAAACATCGGACCCCGTTGGGCTGCGGAATAACGGTTTGTTTTTGCGCAAAACGAAAACACCCCGGGCCTTAGGCTGGTCTTTTGACGGTCTGGCAATGCCGACGATGTCCTCAAGAGCGGTTTCGACATCAATTTCTTTATATTCCCGGCTCGATTTCAGCCAGTTATCTGACTGAACCTGACGAAACATCTTGCCCAACCGGGCTTCCAGTGCCGATTTTGAAACGGGTTTGATGAGAAAGGCATTTACATCGAGCGCCAGTGCCATATCGACCAGATGCTTGTCGGAGTAACCGGTCAGCATGGCAAAAGGCATATGGCTGCCAATATTGCGTTCACCAGTACGAACTGATTTCAGCAGCTCCAGTCCATGTTTTAACGGCATGTTGAAGTCCGAAATTATCATATCGATATGATGATTTCCCGATGACAGTTGTTCCATGGCTTCCATACCATTTGCCGCATGGACGAGGTGCGGATGGCCCATGTCTTCCAGCAGACGCGCAACGGTGGCCCGGCTGAATTTCTCATCATCGACAAGCAGTACCGTTTTTCCGGTCAGATTAAGTTCCATGGCAGCCTTGTCCCTATTGATCGTGATTGGCGCCAAATTCAACAATTCGCGCATACTCAGATTGTATTATACTCAATCGTTCAGCGAAATCCTCCCAATCTTCCGAATTAGCATCCTTCTCCAGATCTCCCAGAAGTTGAGCCATCCTTATCGCCGCCGCGCTATTAGCCGCCCCCTTGGCCTTATGCGCTGCATCATGGAAATTCCGTGCTTCTTTATCCTTTATGGCCTTGGCAATTTCTGACAGCAATTCCGGGAACAACTTCTGAAACAGGTCCAGCATTTCAAACAATTCATTCTCGTCGTCTTCACCCAACAACATCGATAGCCGCTCAAGATCGATAGGTGGAGGAGCCGGGTCTTCGTCGGTTTTCACCGCCATGTCCTGTCGTTCGTTCATTGAACGCTCTGGAAATTCCTTACACCACTTTTCAATAGTGCGCGAAAGAGTATTGACGTCCACGGGCTTGGTAATGACGTCATCTATACCGCTTTCAAGGAAGTTTGATCTATCTTCCGGTGTCGTATATCCCGTCACGGCAATTATCGGTGTGTGACGGCCCTGCTTTTTCTCGGATTCCCGTACCCGTCGGGTAAACTCGACCCCGTTCATGCCGGGCATGGAAATGTCAGTCAGGATTATCGAAAAGGACCGGGTCTCCAGCAACTTAAGCGCAGTGGCAGCGTTGTCCACTGTCTCACATTCAATCGCCAGTTTGTGAAACTGCTTTTTTGCAACAGACAAATTGATGGGAGAATCGTCAATCACCAATACCGCCAGTCCGGAACCGTCAATCCGTTCGTCGATCAACTGATCAAGCACGCTCAACAATTCCTGACCGTTGACAGGTTTGGTTAACACCTTGTCCATCCCAGCCGCGATACAGTCGTCCAGTTCGCTCCGGCTGGCCCCGGCTGTTACGCCGAGAACAGGAAGTTTGTTGTCCGGTGTTTTCAGCCCTCGAATTTCCCGGGTCGCCTGAATGCCATCCATCTCAGGCATATGTCGATCCATCACAATTGCATCGAATGAACTCAGTTCAAGGCATTTCAACGCTTCAATTCCATTTGCTGCATTGACCACTTCATGGCCCGCACGCCGTAGAATTTTTTCAACAACCTGCCGATTGATTTCGTTGTCCTCGACCTGCAGAATTTTCAGTTTCCGCCACGGCGCTGAAATCTCTTCGTCTTTGGATGGCAGGGATCTGCGGCGAACGAGGCCTTCAGGCTTGGTGACATGATCTACAACCAGTTGAACAACAACGCAGAAAGTACTGCCCTTGCCAGGCGCACTTTCAAGCCTGATTTCTCCACCCATCGCATCAACCAACCGACGGCAAATGGCGAGTCCGAGCCCGGTGCCGCCGTATTTACGGGCAACGTCGACAGCGGCCTGTGTATAATTTGCAAACAGCTTATCCTGGACTTCAGGCGATATTCCCTGACCGGTATCAGATACTGCCAGCGTTATCTCCGCCAGGTCGGGGGCAAGCGAACGGGCATTGACCTTTACGTCGACGGCCCCTCTTTCAGTAAATTTCAGAGCGTTGCTGATAAAATTCAGCAGAATTTGCCGGATTCTGTGTGGGTCACCGAGCAATACCTCCGGAACGTCTTGCGCTATTGTGCTGGCAAAATCCAGTCCGGCCTCTTCGGCGCGAGGCTTCATGACGGCCATGGTATCGGCAATCAATTCAGGAAGATGAAACGGAATTGTTTCAAGGCGAAGTTTGTCCGCTTCCAGTTTGGATATATCCAGAAGATCGTCAATGATTGTCAGCAGCGCTTGACCCGACTGGATCATAGTGTTCAGACAATGGCGTTGTTCCGCATCAAGCGGTGTGTCTGCCAGCAAGTTTGCCATACCCAGAACGCCGTTCATGGGGGTTCTGACTTCATGGCTCACCGTTGCGACAAAATCCGATTTAACGTCTGCTGCTTTTTCAGCTTGCTCCTTCGCTTCCTTCATCAGATTTTCGGCATGCTTGCGCCGGGTAATATCAGTAACAATATTGACAACGCCACCCGATGGCGTGGGTGCAGTATCAACTTGCAATGTTCTTCCACTGAATATTGTTCGTTCCCAACTTTGCGGTCCCGCGTCGACCGGCAGCTCGTCAAGCCAGCTATCTACCAACGCATCGGGATCGCCCGAACCGAAATCACCACGCTGCGCCTGATAGAAATTTTCGACACGATTGGATGCACCGACCTGCAACAAATTGTCGGGAAATTCATAAAGCCGGGAATACAGTTTGTTAAAAAAGACGTAGTTCTTGTCTTTATCCACATATCGAACCCCACTTGGAGCGGTATCCAATATAATTCGAAGATGCGCCTCTTTCTCAGCCAATCCTTCTTCGGCCTTCTTGCGTTCGGTTATAACCGTCTGGGCCGACAGTATAGCTTTGTGTCCATTAAATAGAATCTGTCTCGACGATAGGAGAGCCCAATAAGGTTCTTCGTCAGCCCCTTTCAATTCAACTTCAAAGTCGTCAACCTGTCCCGCATGTTCCAGCTCTCTGAGAAACCGTAGACGATCTTCAGTATCCCAGTAAATATCGACGGCGTGAGATCCGATAAGGGATTCTGGAGAGAGCCCTGCCAACGAGGCAAAAGGTCGATTGCAATACAGGAAAATCCCATCGGATTTTCTAACAACAGATATCGGCAACGGTACGGAATCCAGAATAACTTGCTGAATTTGTTCGGCCCGCTTCAGTTCCGTAATATCTGCATGGATACTGACCGTACCTTCATCAGCTGTCGGGCGATCGCGAACCTGCACCCACCGGCCATCTGCCAGTTGAACATCAAAAGTCTCTTCGTTCCTGCCAAAGCGCTCGGTGCGTCGTTCGATATCGGCTCGCCAATCAGGGCTATCGACAGTAACGCCGCGCTCGATGTCCATGAACAGAAGTTCACCAATGCTCGGCTTTTGCGATACCACTTCGTCGCTATACCCATAAAGCTGTTTGTAGGTGTTGTTGCACAGCACCAGACGGTGTTCCGAATTGAACAGAGCAAATCCTTCCGAGATACTTTCCAATGCATCAACCATTTGCGCTTCAGCCGCCGCAGCTGCATCTCTGGCCGAGGTCAGAGCTTCTTTGGCATGATGGCGCGCGGTAATATCAGAAAAGATACTGACAAGCCCCCCTGCTTTGGTAGGGCGTCCGTGAATTTCGATGACCCGGCCACTGGTCATCTTGCGAATCATATCTCTTTTTTTGCGCCGGCCTTTTGACGGTGATGTTGTCAGATCAACGGGTTCGACATAAATCCCGCGGTCGTTGTTTAACCCAACCAGATCAGCCCAGGTCACTCCGGGTCGGAGGTCTTCTTCTGAAAATTCAAATATATCAACGTAATTGCTGTTGTAAGTAACCAGTTTGTCGTCCGCATCATAGAGCGCGAAACCTTCGGTAATATTTTCAATTGCGTCTATCAATTGCTCCTGCGCAGCCGCCAATTCCCGTTGCGTGGAATTCAACCGTTCTTCTGCATTTTTTGAATCCGTAACATCCTGACGAATAGAGAAGAAGCCAAGATCTTCAATTTTGTATTCTGAAACCAGATGCCAGCGGTCTCCGGTTTTTTGCTCAAAAGAACCTTGTGCGGGATGGTGCAGCCGTTCCAGCCGTTTTTGTTTATAGGCCTCTACATCTTCGTGCAGAAGCGGGTCCTGAATGACGCCGGGGGTATCTATTGAATACTGAATGATTTCGAGAAAGTGTTTTCCGGCCAAGTCTACGAATGGTGGCATATAAGGGAAAAACTGACCATAAGCGGCATTAAAATAAACCAGACGATCATCAAGATCGTAAATAATCAGAGGGTGCGGCAACATCTCGAAAGCGTGCCGCAATTGGTGCTCTATCTTATTGGCCTCGACCATTGATGTTATATCGCGCTGGATGCCAACAATGCCGCCCGCAGATGTCAGATGTTGACGCGCTTCGATCCATCTGCCGCCAGACAGCTGGAAAATAACAGGTATATCGGGCTTCAGTCTTTCACTTGCCCTTAGTTGAAAATATTTTTCACGGTCTTTTTCGTCACCGGGAATGATGCCATTCTCGATGTCTATTTGTGTCAGATCATCATAGTGCGTGCCGGGCTGGACCTGACTATCGGTATATCCGTAGATGTCTTTGTACGCCTGGTTACAATAAATCAGCCGCAATGCCGCATCATAGATAACAAACGCCGCTTTGAAATGTTCGATGCCATCCAGAAGGACTGATAACGGAACGGGTTCATATTTCGTTGGATTTTCCAGACATCCCCGAAGGCGAAGGACCTCTTCAACAAGGTCACTCTTCTTCAGACGTAGAAGTGAGGCACGCGAATCTGTCACTTCGTTTCCAGTTTGCGTAATTTATTTCTGCTCGCGGTCCGAACTATGAGCCATAATGATCAACCCGCCAAGGATCGACGGCACGGCCTTGATCGTGTGAACAAGGCCAAGAATGATGACACCGTGATGGGCCCCGACCTCGCCGGATGCAACGTCTTCAAAAAGACTTTCGCCCGCTTCGGCCAATCCGGTCGCCATGATGACGATGCCCAACGCCGCTTCCAGCCACGGGTTCTTGAACGCATTTTCGATTTTAACAATTATACTGTGCATCTTCCCTCCTTTCGAAATGGTTCCGGCTTCCGGCCAACCACGTTCAGTAATACAGAAACTTGATCGCCTGACGGATGTTAACTGCCAGACTATCCTCTTCAACCCAGTTCTCCAGCTTGACGTCTCCTGACCGGAATTCCTTATACAGGCTGCGATCTTTGAGGTGCTGGAAAACCGCATCGAGATTGGAGGCGGGTTTGAACCAGTCGGGGCGGCCCTGCAGTTCATCCAGACTCGGTTGCTTGGCCCTGGCATCTTCGGGGTTCGCCGGGTCCACCTTTGGCGATCCGTCCTCATGAACATATCTTGGTTGTCTGGGCGTTAACAAAATGAGGACCGAACGGGTATAGTCCAGTGTATCTTCATGGCTGAACAAATATTGAAGTGCAGGTATATCCTGCAGGATTGGCACACCATCATTCAGCGTTTCTGTCTCTTTTTCGCTTAACCCACTGAGCACAAGGGTATCGCCAAACCGCATGCTGACGTTGGCTGTTACGTTATTTTTTGTGGTCTGGGTGAAATTACTAAAGCCGATCTGCGAAGAACGACTTTCAATAAAGGCGCGCGACGCCGACACACTTAACTGAACCCGGTCAACATCGGTAAATGTTGGTGTCACCGTCAATTTAATGCCAACCGGCACATCGGTAACAGTGCCCTCACTGCCTGCCGTACCGGTCAATTGCACATGAAACACGGCACCGGTGAAAAAATCGGATTCCTGACCATCCAGCGCGACCAGACTTGGTCTTGCCAGCACTTCGTTATGATCATTGTTATCGTTGAAGATATTCAGGGAATAACTCGCCGCCACCGATAATGTCGGCGCATAGGCAAAGGCGTTAACATTCGTATTGGCGCCGGTATTGGCATCGTTGGCTGTCCGGGTTCCGGTAAACGAGAAGGATGTGCCCGCCAATGTCGCCGAAAGCCCGCTTAACAGATTGACCCCCTTGTTGGTGATGTTTCGCTCTTCGGAACGGATAATCACGACATCAACCATTGCCATGCGTTTGGGCTTTGCAGGTGATGAAGCCGCATCGCTTGAGGTGCTGTCAGTCGTGCTGGAGTTGGTGTCTGCGTTGGTGTCCGAGCTTGAATCACTGAAAGAACTGTCAGATGTGGTGTCGCTGGTCGAATCCGTACTTCCACCCAGAATATCAGACGCACTTTGCGCCAATTGCACACTGGCGTTACGGACATGGAAATTTCGCCAGTCTGAAATCCGGCGATCCAATCGCCCGGACAATCTTCCGTCGGCCTGACGATATTTATCCAGATACCCCCGGGCTTCGTTGATATTGTTTCCCGCCGCGTTGAAGATGGCAGACATGCGGAGCACTTCAGGGTCATCCGGAATCAGTTTTTCAACTTTTTCTGCGGCCCGTTTGGCGCTGATCACGTCCTGTGCATAATAGGACGCTGCCGCCAGTGCTTTCAGCAAGACCGGGTCGTCCGGAGCAAAAAGCAAACCGTATGCAAAAGCATCCTGCGCCTGGCGATAGCGCTGATTATTGAAATTGATGTGTCCCAACTGGTAGGCCGCCCAATAATTTGACGAATCATATTGAAGCGCCAGCCGGTAGCCAATGGCAGCGTAATCAAGTTGGCTGGAATCCCCGGCAGCGGCGCGTAAATGATAGGTCAATCCGTTCAGGAAATGCAGTTGGGAATTCGAGGGGTCGAATTTGAGTGCGCGGTTAAACCCTTTTTGCGCTGCAAGATAATCTCCGTTTTCCAGAGCTTCCAACGCAGCACGGACATAGGGCGCTTCGAGTTTGCGCTCTGCAGTCTCCGGCAGGCCAGCTGTCAGGTTCATGCCGGTCAGCGGTCCGGCCAGTTGAGGTTTCTTGTCGGCCAAGTCGGCAACGCACGCACTTAAGGTAAAAGCAGCAACGAAAGCAAAAGCGAGGCGTATCGACACGCACCTAATTATCTTATTCATAACGGATCCCCATGATTTTTGATCTTCTTGGTTTTGTCCATTGTATATACATCATTTTCAAACACCTGCCCTTTTCGCTTTAAAGTTTAGTCTTGCCCAAACTTTGAAACCACATGAGATCCATGCCCATTTTAATGCTGGATCGTAACCGACCGGTTTGCGCCAACCGGCATCCATTCCGACCAGTTCTGCCCCGGCCTCTTGATTCGTAGGTTCGCGGTCAGATTCCGACCCAGGCCAAAATGCAGTGATCCCGTTTGCCCTCCGGCATGCCCGCCGCCAACAGTAATTTCACGCCTTTGTATATTATGGTCGGTTTTCACCTCTAACCAACAGCCAATACAGTTCGGGTTTTTGCCCGCACTCTCGAGGTTAACCTGAAGCCAGTTTCCCGTAACTCCCGTGTTTCGCCAAGTCTCGACATTTGCGAAACGGTTGGTGACGACGACATCAAGCGCACCATCTGCATTAAGATCAACAAGTGCGCCGGAACGGCCCAGTTCAAAACTGAGCAAGCCACCCGCTTTGGCACCTTCGACAAACTGGCCATTCTGCTGTTGAATGAGCAGGTTATTGGGATCGGCATCCGCGTTCATTCTGACCGTCTCGACATTACCCTTAACAACCAGAAGATCGGCCAGTCCATCATTGTTGACGTCTCCGAACTCGGCGTGCCATGCAGTAGAGGGTTTGTTATCCCCGCCTGTAAACGGGTACCCGGCAGCAATTCCATAGTGCCTGGACTGATCAACAAATTCCGGTTTTTCCGCGCCTGCCTTCAGCACTTCAAACCGGTTATCAATCATGTTGGTCAGATAGTAATCAGGATAACCGTCTCCGCTAATGTCGTGGCTGGCGATGCCCATACCCCAGATGTTTACACCGTTCCATCCCTGTTCCCTGGAATATGCCTCTGGCGAACTGTTCGCATTGAAGCGAAACAGTTGCTCTTCACCGCCACGGCGGTAAAATTCCTTGTCATTTGATATACGAAGATCGGGCACCCCATCGCGGTTCCAGTCAGAAAAAAGCATAGACAACGCACAAAATCCCGGATTCAGAAAACCCGGTGGACTGTATCTGCCTGAAGGGCGCGGGCGATACAGTGAATGTTGATCGCAATCTCCATAATCCATTATCACCGTTTCCGGAATCATGAAGTTACCAAAAACAAGTGTCGGCCAACTGTTCCCGGTTTCCCATGTGGCAGAAAAAGCAGTCGTCCAGCCATTACCCCCGTCGAAATTCCATTCTTCGTTGGCGCGGGAGAACTGGCAATTGCCAAGGCCTTTCATCAAGGTGTTTTCTCCCTGACGCAACACAGCCAAATCAATCTTGCCATCACTATCGATATCCAGTGGATAGGCTCCGATTACGGATAACAATTCAAGACCGGAACCGGTTGTCCGGTTAAACTTTAAACTTCCCGCCGGTTTGCTGGCGTTTACAAACAATCCGGCCATCTTTTCACCACCGGCAAAATAAAGATCGGGCAAATCATCATCGTTGCAATCGAATACGGCGACTCCGGCTCCCGCCATATAAGCAAAACCACCTTCATATTTATGATTGATGCCAGCTGTCTTGGTTTCCTCCGAAAACTTCGGAATCTCCACTGACATGGCAGTGGTGCCGAATGCAACTATCAGGAACCCGCTTGAGACAAAGGCAAATAACTGGCGAACAATCGGCATCACAATGTCCCCAGGAAATCATGTAACGCGCCAGCATCTGCATTGCCCAGTTGATTGTACTTTTCAACCACGTCCGCCGCTTCCCCTTCATGCCAGAGAATAGCCTCCGTCACATCGCGCGCCCGCCCGTCGTGCAACAGGGGTGCACGTTCCATGATCAGTTTGCCGAGTCCCATCAGCGGTGCCGTCCGCCATTCATCGCCTGTTGCCGTCTCCTCTTCAATTCCATCCGCCAGACCGCCACCCAGATCATGAAGCAGCAAATCAGTAAATGCGTTTACAGTGCTGCCATCTCTCATCGGCAATGAGGGTACATGGCACTGGCTACAGCCGACGTTCTCAAAAATCTGCTCACCCTCCGTTGCGCTGCCCGAGCGTTTTGGCACAGGTAAACTGGCCACATGCTCTGTGATGCTGGCGACGGTTTCCTCACTCACTTCGCGACCGCCCTTGCGCGGATGTTCACCGTTTATGGCTTCGTGACATTCGGTTTGAACCGCTGTGCAATCACCCCAGGCGGGACCCATCAATCTCGACGACATACTCATGTCCATTCGAAATGCCTTGGCGGTCTGGATTTTCAAAGACTGTTGTCCGGCTTTCCAGCCGTAACGCCCGATGGCAAAACCCCCCATAGGAAGTTCAATTCTATTGGGGCGACCCGAAATTCCGTCGCCATCCTTGTCATCAGGGTCGGCCAGCGCGTTGATTGCGGCTGCCGGAACTTTTTCCAGATCACCGTTACCCCTGACAGATTGGGCTACCCGTCCGGCGAGTCGGACCTTGGGATCAAGTGCGCCATACCCCGGTTGTCGCAATTCAAACACCGGTTTTCGCAAGACGCGGCCCGACGCATGTTTTATCGGCTCAAACCGCACCGCAGGGATACCTTCCGGCGATTGTCCCTTGATGGCGCGGGTCTGGATTTGTCGCCCATAGATCGGGTCGCCGGATTGGCCAAGACCCGCACGGAGTAACAGCCCGTCGCCTTCAATTACGCCATCTGCACGAACAGAAAACTTGCCGCGCTCGCCGGCTGGGTGGCACGCGTTGCACGACTGGGTGTGGAAAAGCGGGCCAAGGCCATCGCCCATCTGCGTTGTATGCGTTGCAGTTGCATACGGGTCTGCCGGTGTCCAGTTGCGTTCAAACAGCTTCTGCCCTTCTGATTTTTTAGGTGCCGCATTGGTCAGCATCGGATAGAATCGGGTGAAGACCCAGTCCTCGTCGGCGCGCGTGTGACATCCCCCGCAATCATATTCGCCAATCCCCGGAATATCGAACACCGCCTCCGGCCAGGGTGGTTTGCCAAAACTGTAAAACCCCCAGATGGTTTCCGGATAGCGCTTGGGGTCCTTGACCATCACCTGCAGGCCGAGATAGTCGCCGGCGAAATATCCTTCGGCGTTCATGAACTCCGAACGTTCCTCTGCGACACGTTCCTGAACAATCACCGATCCGATCCGAAACGTGCCGGTTTTCTTCCAGTGGGCAAAACTGTCCGGATCCAGATATGTATGCTTGATCCCCGGCGCATAGGACGTCGTCGGATTGATTCCCCTGGGCTGCACGGTGGCACCGATGAATATCCATTCCCGATAATTTTCCGGTATCACCAGCGCACCGTCCTCCGTGAAGCGGGCGGCAGGTTCCGCGGCCGCTCCGGTTGCCGTCAGTAACATGACAAAGGACAGAAATATTCGGGCCGCTTTCATGCCGAAATCTCTCTAGTCCCTCGGCATCACGGTTGCATCCCGATATCGAGCGCCTTGCCGACCATTTGGATCCAGCCCTTGCCGTTCCAGCGGTAGATGCCCCCTTTGCAGCCGATCGCCCACGGCGTGCCGTCCTTGGCGACGTCAATGCTTTCTATGCAGCCGATGTGCTTGATCCAGGATTTTCCGTTCCACTGGTAGGGAGCTTTATCCATACCGACGATCCAAGTCGACTGGCCGGTTCCAATATCCAGCCCCGAACCGCTGCCCAAATAGGCCCATTTCGGATACTGCAAATACTCGGCTCTGTCGTTACAGGCGATGATAACCGGCAGATTGTTGTTCATGACGTCGATGCGTTTTGCGCAATTTTGGTGCGGGACCCACTTGTTGTTGGCCCACTGTCTGGGATTACCGTCCATATCGATTGCATATATTATCTGGTGGGCGCCAACATCACTGGCCTTGAGAGCGCCGACAGGGTGCCAATTATTGTCATACCACTCGACGACATAGTCGTCGCACCGGATGCCTACGGGAACGCCGTTCACCTGGACACTGATATTCTTGATGCAACCCCTCTGCCGGATCCAACGTTCGGTTTTGGGGTTCCAAGCATAGGGGGAATTGTCCGTGCCGACAATCCAGACCGGCGCGGTTTTGACGGCGGGCGGCAATGGGAAATCCGGCACGTATGTCGGTTGTTCAATCGTTTCGGAGGCCGATCCCTGGAGCTGGTAGAAGGCTTTGTCCCAGCGCGACAGAATGGCGAACTCGGTCGCCGGTTTGGTCGGCTTGGCGCTGGCAAAATTAAACGCGTGACAGGTCTTGCCGTCGGCCGTCCAGCCGATGGCGAATTTGCCCCCGGCCCGGCACGTGTAAACGTTTGCCTCGCTGGCACCGCCGAAGCCGCCCGTGGGGATGTTCAGCTTGTTCAACTTCTTACCGGTGTTCGGCAGCCAGACCATGTCATCGGATTGTTCGCGCATCATCAACCGGAACTTGCCCTTGTTGAACGCTTCCGGTGTGACCGCATTGGAAAATGCGGTGCCGCAGTGCCAAAGGCCATTGTGCCCAACGATCAGGCCGGGGACGAAACTGCCCTGAAATTCGAAGGCGCAAAGATTGTCGCCTGATTTGGTTTCGTAACGGTCTTTCTTGGGCGGGAGTGGCTTGTCCGAATAAGCGAATGACCAGGTCGGGCCCGTAAACCGGTATTTACCCAGTACCGGCGCAAACACCGCGTTGTTTCGTTTCGCGCAGTCCACCTGGGTCGGCGGGACTTGGGCCCAGTTGAACGGCGGGTTGGTGCAGAGTTTCGTTTGCGCATTCTTGATGATGATGCCGCCCGCCTGTGGGCTCGCGTCCCACCACTGGTAATCAAGTTGCGTGCACGGCACCTCGGTCATCTTCGCGCCCTTGCCGTAACCGCCCGGCTGCAGGCAATGACCGGTGTGATAATTGATGAACTTGGCATAACCCCGGATATCGACCATGTAGTCG
>JAJFIJ010000227.1 GCA_021775105.1 Rhodospirillales bacterium
TTGCTCTTGCCGGTCCTTCCAAGGAAATTTTGCCGAAACTGTTCGGCCAGCAGCCACGCAAAGACGCCGATGTGCCAGCGACCAAGGCTGTGCCAGCTTCTCCCGCACCAAAACCGGCGCCACCGAAAAGCCCGAAAATGCCCGCGATCCCGCCTGCGGCAACACCTTCTGCTCAACCCGTTCAAGCGCGTCGCCCGGCACCACCTCCACCACCACCGCCAAGGCAAAACAAGCGGCCTCAACCTCCGACATCACGCCCGGCACCCCCGCCGCGCCCGACGCCGCCAATTCCCGCTGCGCCACCGCCTTCCGCTATTCGCGAAACACCGAAAGGCGGACGGCCAACCGCGACTGCAGCCCCCCCCAAACCGCAACCGCCAGCACCCCGCCCGGCAGCGCCAGCAGCGGCGGCGACCGCACCGAAAGCTGGTCGGCCCGTTCCACCGGCCACGGCACCTGCCAAAGCAAAACCGGCACCCGTGCCGCCAGCGCCCGCCAGCCACCCCGCACCTCCGACCCCGGCGGCAGCAGCCGACCCCAGCGTCCCCTCGGAAAACATGTTTTCGCTGGATGAAACTTCAGGGCGTGAACTGGTCGATGACCCCTATGCGGATCTGATCAAATCGGTTGCGGATAAATCCGGCGACCCAGGAACGGAGCGCAAACCATGAGTGTGGATATCGTCAGCGGTTCGGACCGTCTTGATACCTTGTTGGCACAACATCCCATGCCAAGCTGGCGGAGATTCGCCTGGCCGGTCATGATTTTTCTGGTTGCAGCGATGGGCTGGGCCTATTTCGCCCTGCTCGACGAAGTTGCTACTGCCGAAGGCGAGGTCGTGCCGCAAGGCAAGGTCAAGATGGTCCAGCATCTGGAAGGCGGCATCATTGAAGCCCTTTTTGTCACTGAAGGTGATCTGGTCAGGGCCGGGGCACCTCTGCTGCAACTGGACCTCGCGTCAAGCGGGACAAATCTTGAGGAACTGCAGGTTCGTCTGGACAGCGAACTGTTGGTCCGCGCCCGTCTGATCGCCGAATCAAAAGGCACGGATATCCAGTTTCCCCAGGAAGCGGCAGAGCGACGCCCAACCCTGGCCAATGCCCAACGTCAAGCCTATGAAGCGCGGAAACGCGAACTGGGCTCCACGCTCAATATCATGCGCGAACAGGTCAAGCAGAAACAACTGGAAACCAAGGAACTGGCGGCACGGACCAAAGCCGTTAAGCGAAACTACAAACTCGCTGGCGAACGCCTGAAGATGTCCCAGTCCTTGCTGAGTGAAGGTCTGACAGCGAAAATCGAACATCTGGAACTGGAGGCCGAGGTCGAAAGTCTGGATGGTGAACTACGTAGCCTGCAACCCTCATTGCCCAAAGCATTGGCAGCGGTCGAAGAAGCAACGCAACGCCTACAGGAAGGCGAAGGCAGATTTCGCCGCGAAGCCCAGGACGAACTTGGCAAGGTCGAACAGAATATCGCCAGAGTAAACGAACTGATAAATCAGGCCAATGAGCAGGGTTCGCGAGCTGAAATCAAAAGCCCCATCGACGGTATCGTTAAAAACATGCGTTACAATACCATCGGCGGCGTCGTCAGGCCCGGCGAACCAATTCTGGAAATTGTCCCAACCAGTGACAAAATGGTGATTGAAGTCAAACTGAAACCAACGGAACGCGGGTTTATCCGGCCCGGACAACCCGCTGTTATCAAGATATCCACTTATGATTTCGCGCGCTACGGCGGCCTTGATGGCGAAGTCATCCGCGTTGCACCTGATACAAGCCTGAATGAAGATGGCACACCTTATTTCCGGGTTGTCGTTCGGACAGAAAAAAATTACCTGGGACAAACCGAAGGCGACCTGCCGATTACACCGGGAATGCAGGCCACGGTCGATATCCACACCGGCAAGAAATCGGTTATGGATTTTCTGATCCGTCCAATTTTGAAACTTCGCCACGAAGCATTCCGTGAGCGCTGATGAAACTGCAGATTGGGAACAGAATTTTACCGGGCTTAGGAGGCTGGCAATAAATAGCTAACCATTTGTTATTTTTTAACGAATCTGTATAAGAGTGTATACAGGATGGATTTAATACTCGCCGTTTTTCATTCAGCAGATGCTGAAAACGGCGGGAAAATTGATTGGGTGGGGGAATGTCTCTAGGAACCGTCATCGGAATGTTTGTGGCGTTCGGGCTGTTTTTCGGCTCGATCTTTTCAAGCACGGACAACTACCTGATCTTTGTTAGCGGAGCCAGTTTCGTCATGGTTGCTGGTGGGACGCTGGCTTCGACGTTTATTTCCTATGAACCCCGATATGTGATGCTTTCGCTGAAACTGGTGTGGCGCATCGTATTTTCGCCAAAAGTCGGACGTAACGTTTTGAAAAGTGAAGTCGGGCGCGTTATTCGCTGGGCCTATACCGTACAGAAAAACGGAATTCCGGCGCTGGAACAGGAATCAAAGAAAGCCATTCGCGGCGACAAATTCCTGAAATTCGGCGTTGAGATGGTGGTCAGCGGATATACCGGTGAAGAAGTTCGCGAAATCATGACCAATACAATCGAAACGACCTTTGGCCGAAACACGGTTCAGGTCGAAATTCTTAAAGGTATGGGAGCTGCAGCACCGGCATTCGGTATGATCGGGACGCTGGTTGGCCTGATCATCATGCTTGATAATATGGGGGGTGATCCCAGCCAGCTGGGCGCTGGCCTCGCCGTCGCCCTGCTGACGACGCTCTATGGTGTATTGTTTGCCCGGATCATCTTTATTCCGGCATCAACCAAGATTCTTCAACGTGAAGAAATTGTCCGGTTCCGTAATTATCTGGTTGCCGAAGGGCTGGCCCTGCTCGCTGACAAGAAAAGTCCGCGCTATATTCAGGACCGCATGAACAGCTATCTCGACCCGGCAATTCACTTCAATATCGACAAGATGAAAAAATAGCCAAACTGGCACAAGGCATTCTGGCGCGTCATGGCGATACCTAAATCACAAAAAAAACCTGAAGAAGCGGAAGACTGGCTGACGACTTATGCCGATGCCATCACCCTTCTTATGGCCTTTTTTGTCATGATGCTGACGTTTGCCGAGTTTGACGTTCCGGCCTATCAGGAGGCTGCGGCGGCGATTGCCAACAACATCGGTGCCGGTGAGAAAGACAATGTTTCCGATACCCAGGAACTGAAAATTGATGTCGAGGATATTGTCTTCGAAATGCAGGCTGATCAGGCCGTCGACGTGAAGCTTGACAAGAAAGGGGTTGTTATCGAGCTCTCCGGCGGTGCTTTTTTCCAGCCAGGTACAGCAAGGCTTGTTGATCAGGCCGTCCCGGTTCTGGAAAAGATTACCCAGACGGTCAAGGCGCCTAAATTCCAGTTCTATAATATAGAGGTCCAGGGGCACAGCGACGATTCGCCAATTCACACCGAACAGTTCCCGTCGAACTGGGAGCTTTCTTCCGCGCGCGCGTCAACAATTGTTCGGTTTTTTGAAGCTGCCGAAATGGAAAAAAACCGGATGAAGGCCGTTGGTTTAGCAGATACCCATCCAAAGGTTCCGAACCTTGACCTTGAAGGTAATCCGATCCCTGAAAACCGTGCAACCAATCGCCGTATCGATATCAGGGTGTACCCGATGAACCTGACGGATCGTGAAAAATTCGGCAAAAAGGTCGATCTGAAAGGAATGCTCGGCGACGTCAGTAAAAAACCCGCTGAGGCCCAGCAGTAATCCTTATACCAAGGGGCACTGATTATAACTCATAGAGACGGCCTAGCTGGGTTTTCGGCAAAGAGCGTGCGCCGTGGCGATGCGGGACATCGTGAGGCGTGCGCGATGCTGCCCGGAGGGCCGAATGGGCGATCTCTATGGGTTATAATCACTGCTCCTTGGTATTAATCAGATTCAGATAAATTTCCAGAGCAAAACCGGAGAAAATGGGTTCATTTGCGAACATGGCCTTGCGGCAATACTCTAGAGTGTAATGTCCATGCCTTCGCGGCAGACAAATGTGTTTTCCCACTCTGCCTTCGCCTGAGCCGCGATATCGTCCATGACATCATCGGTATGTTCCGGATCATGATGGAAGATCGCCAATTGTCCAACATTGGCCGCCTGACAAAGCCGCATACCTGCGTTCCAGGTCGAATGCCCCCAGCCGATCTTTTCCGGGAATTCTTCTTCCGTATAAGTCGAGTCGTAGATAACGACATCGGCACCTTCGATCAGCTTCAGAATGTTCTGATCGGGCTTGCCTGGAATATGTTCGGTATCAGTTACGTAAACAACCGACTTGCCATCATGATCGATCCGATAGGCTGTTGAGCCGTTGGGGTGGTTCAGCGGTGCCGTTCTGATGGTCAGATCATCAAACAGAACCAGATCCTCGCCAGCTTCAAAATCCTTGAACTCAAGCTGTGCCTGCATCGCCTCCAGTGGCACCGGAAACATCGGATTATGCATTTGCGTGGAGAGAACGTTCTGAACCCCGCCCTGATTTTTCAGATGCCCGGCCATAATCGTTATTGAACGGCGCGGATCATAAGCTGGCGTGAAGAACGGAAAACCGTTGATATGGTCCCAATGGGTATGGGTCAATAACAGGTAGGTCCGTCGGATATCATTTTCGAGAATAACTTTACCGTAGTTTCGGATTCCCGTACCGGCATCCATGACAAAACGGTGGTCACCTGCCTGCACTTCAATGCAGCTGGTGTTCCCCCCGTATTTCATGTGATCCGGCGACGCGCAAGCGATGCTGCCGCGAACCCCCCAAAATTTTACTCTCAGCGTCATGTTGCTTCTACTCTAACCCGATATCAACGGCCCATTCCACCATCAATTTGACCGAACTTGACCGCACTACTCAGAATGCCCAGTTGTGAGCATCCATCACTCTTTTGTCATATCTATATAGGGATGGATATGACAAATATCACAGTCAATTTATCGAGATACCTTTGCCAATGGTCAGCCCCTGTATATCTTTTGCCCGCCCTTTGTTTACGGCGATCTCCATCAGCCCGTTGGCGTTTGCATAACAGAACATATCGCCCGAATCCACGTCGGTAAAGGTTTGTGCCACAGGAAACATATAATCATCAATTCGAAGGGTTTGCCCTTCCTTCATCACCTCTGCCCGTATACCAGTCATCGCATTTCCAAACCGGTCGAAATAGATGATTTTCGCAAGATCATCAGGCCAGTCTGGTCGGCGAATTGTGTTGCTATCGATTCTGCGGAAATCCTGTTCATGTTTATCCAAATCCGGTGTGTCACCGACGGCCAACCGTGCCGCCACAGGAGAGAATACATCACGACCATGAAAGGAAGCTGAACAGTTTTCAGGTTTCCATAAAATTTCCCATGCTTCAATTGCCCCCTTCTGCCAACGCATCAGAAATTCTGCCAACCCATTATCGGGACCGACATACCATTGATCCGCAATACGGATAACCAGCGCCCGCCGGGCACTGCCCACCCCGGGATCAACGATACTCAGGAAAATCGACCCCTGCGGGAAACCTTTCGCATAAGCGCCCAGAAGATAGGCAGAAGCCTTGGGGTTATAAACCGGCGCATCGGCAAACAGATCAATAACCACGGTTTCCGGAGCCTTCAGATGCAGAACCGCTTTGACCTGACCGATATAAGGCCCCTCAAGACCAAAATCCGAAAACAGAATGATCACGGAAAAATCCTTCTACAAAACGCAGCCAATTTAGCAGCACTCACACTCACATGCTGCTAACTTATTGATTTATATTATTTTTTTGTTGATTCGCCAATACACTTTTTGCACCATTGGGAACCAGACACGATATGGAGGTGAGCCGGTTATGACATCGCTGGATCTTCAATTGAAGGATTTTCGACTAACCACAGCACTGATTACCTACAGACTCCCGGACTATCCAACAGTGTTGCAGGAATACCTGTGGCAGGATCTGGACAAAGCGCCGAAATTTCCGGTCCTTGGAAAATTCCTGGATTTCTGGGAAGACAATTTGGAAGGCAGGTTATTTTCAGTTGAAGTCACATCGGCGAAGCTGATCCAGCCCACAATTTTCCGACATATCGACGAAGATTTCAGCATTCATTGACCGGCACGAAATGACGCCCCGAAGGGGCGCCATCACATGATCTGTCAGTGTACATACTGCCTCAGGTGGAAGCGCCCTCAACCATTGGCACCGAACCCTGTTCTCTGGCAATCGCCAGAACGGCATCCTGAACACGCTTGAAGGCCCTGACTTCAAGCTGACGAACCCGTTCGCGGCTGATGCCGTATTGAACACCAATTTCTTCCAGCGTTGGCGGGTCTTCGCTTAAACGACGTTGGCGAAAAATATCACGTTCCCGTTCTGGAAGGTCGGCAACGACACGGGCCAGAATTTCACCATTGTAGGATTTTTCCTCGTGCTCGGCATAAATGTGTTCGGGCGACGGACGATTATCGACCAGCGAATCCTGAAACTCGGCACCCTCGTCTCCGTCCTGAGACATTGGCGCATTGAGTGACAGGTCGCGAACCGCCAGCCTGCGGTTCATATTGGCGATTTCGTCGGGTGAGCTTTTCAGCTTGTCTGACAGGTCTTCCAGTTGCGCCGGGGTCAGTTCGCCGGAATCCAGGATATTCAGTCGCGATTTCAGGCTTCGCAGACTGAAAAACAGTTTTTTCTGCGACGCCACCGTACCCATCTTGACCAGCGACCAGGATTTAAGAACAAATTCAGTAATTGACGCCCTGATCCACCACATCGCATAGGTCGAAAGCCGGAAACCAAGGTCGGGATCAAATTTCTTGACGGCCTTCATCAGGCCGATATTACCCTCTGACACCAGATCAGCAACCGGCAGACCATACCCCTTGTATTTCATGGCGATCTTCACAACGAGGCGCAAATGCGACGTCACCAGTTGGTGTGCCGCTTCGGTGTCTCCGTTCTCGCGCAACCGAATAGCCAACATCTGTTCTTCTTCTTTTTCCAGAAGCGGAAAACGCCAGATTTCACGAAAATATTGTGACATTCCGCCTTCGGTGGGGACTGCCGGATATACCAGTGATTTTGCCATTTTGTCTTTTCCCTTAACTCAAATCTTTGCTGCCCTCAGGTTTAACCATCATCCGTGGCAAAAATAGGGCAAGCCAATTACGCTTGATAACATTTGCGTGAATACGCAATAACCGACGCTTCAGATCACATTTCCGAGCACCGACATCGCCTCTTCAAGAGATTTGGGAGTTTCGTATTGCCTGTCATATTCATATCCTCCATATGAGCAATATGCCTGTGGTTCACCATTGGTCGAACCGATTTATCATCGACCCCGTTTGGGCACCGATGGAAATTTATATAACAAATACCTACAAAAAGTCAAGGATTTTGCCGTTTGTTGAATAGTATTCACCAATCATAAATGATCACTACACCCCATTTCCAAGCACCCCGCTTCTGATTATTCGCGTTAATCAGTATAGCTCGACGCATGTCGTGCACAATGGCTGAACGCCGGATTATTCACCTGCGCCCGAAATTTTCTTTTGTTGGAGAACCGCTCACGGATGACTGCGTTGTAGCAACACGGGGAAACTATGAAACGGTTGGGTTATTTGGCGGCACCGCCGACTTCCGTCGTGCCCGCAAGCGGCTGATTGAAGTCTTCCGGAACCATATCGTATCCAAGATCCGGGATTGCCGGCAGCTCCAGTTGTTCACCGTTATTGATTTCGGATTTGCGTTTCTGGCGGTACAGACTGCGAATAGCAGCATAATAGTCGACAGAGGTCTTTTTTATCTGCGCCAGATCGTCAACCACACCGGCATATTCCGAGATCCCGTCAACAGCCTGAAGCGTCCAGTCCAGTTCCGTTTCATCGGCATTGGAAACCCACTGTCCAATCGGATCGAAGTAGGGGTCAACCAGAAACTTGCCTACAGCATCGCGTGGGTTAGACGGTCCAAAAATTGGCAATACCAGGTAAAACCCTTCGCCAATACCCCAGACGCCCATGGTCTGACCAAAATCTTCGTCATGGCCTTCTGTCCCGGCTTCCGCTGCAACATCAGCCAAACCAGCAATACCAGCCGTCGAATTGACCATAAACCTGGCGACTGAAACAACCGCTCCTTCAGGATCCCCCTGCAAAAGCTGGTTGGCAACCGTCACCGGCGTGGCAATATTGTCGAGGAAGTTGCTTACGCCTGACCGGAACGCAGCTGGGAGGTTTTCGTTATACAGCTCGGCAACCGGACGAAGCAGCAACGACTGAATAAATTCGTTGAACCCGAAGATCAGACGATTAAGGGGTTCCAGAGGATCGTTGACGTCGTCTTCATCGGCATCCGCCAGCAGAATCAGTTGCTGAGCCGGGGCCTGACCCGCAGGCCCGGACGCCTGAACCACAGCAGGAATCGAAAACATTACGATCGCCAGAAACAAAAGGCCTGTCGAGGCTAATCTGAACTCAAATTTGATCACGCCAAGTGTTTCCGTTCGCCACTGTTAATACAACCGCCATAATCCTGTCGACCTTATAGATCAAGGATTACAGGTTTCTGACAACTTCCGTTAAATCTTTTTAGGCGATGTCTAGCGTACCCGCAACCCGTTAACTGTCTTTTATGCCTCAGTGTTGCAAAAATGTTGGCTTTTGAGCTCAATTTGTTAACCATGTTTTGAGAATTTCCACTTATACCCTTGTGATACCTTCCAATTGACCCGGGATTTCATCATGGCGCGTCGTTTGATTAGCATTTTATTTGCTGTTCTGGTGCTAATTCCCCTGAATACTTGGCGAGTCGAGGCGTCTGAGGTGTCTCCGTCGGGAATCGTTTCCGGATTTCAGGCTCTTTTGATCGAAACCATGAAGTCCGCCGAAAAAACAACGGTGCGCGAGCGCTATGACCAACTTCGTCCGGGCGTGGAAAAATCTTTCCACATGGCGCTGATGACCCAGATTGCTACGGGGCGCTTCTGGAAATCGGCAACCAAAAGCGAGCGGGCTCTGGTTGCCGACGCCTTCCTGCGCATGAGCGTATCAACCCTCGCCACCCTGTTTGACGGTTATGGCGGCGAAACGTTTGAGCAAAAAGACGTCCGGGACGGTCCGTCAAAAACCAAACTGGTCATCACCGATCTCGTCAAATCGGACAAATCGACAATCAACATCACCTATGTTACCCGAAAATTCAGGGATAGCTGGCGCATCATTGACGTCGTCGTCGACGGAGGCATCAGTGAACTGAAGGTCCGCCAGTCCGAATATAACCAGATTCTCAAAAACCAGGGCATTCCAGGTCTGGTTGGTCTATTGAACGACAAGGCCGATGAGCTTATGTCTCGGTAATGGACCGACGATACTTCTTGACCACCGCTACTCTCGCTAGCGCCCTTCTCCTGTCACCCGCAGCTCTGCGCGCCTCACAAGGTACGACCCAGATCTCGCTGGTCGAAACCTTTCACCGTGCCCTGTTGTCTTCCATGAAATCGGCGGCGACGACCAGCGTCAAACAGCGCTTCGATCATCTGGCTCCGGTGATTGCTGACAGTTTTCATGCCGGGTTGATGATCCAGGTCGCATCGGGTTCGTACTGGCGCAAAGCCAGCGACGCCCAGCATGACAGACTGATATCCGCCTTCGCCGATCTCAGTGTGGCGACCTATGCGGCGCAATTTAACGGATATTCGGGTCAATCGTTCGAGACCATCGGCGACAAACCGGGACCGCAGAAAACGGTGCTGATCGAAACCCGGATCGTTGATCCCGAATCAGACCCCGTTGCCCTGACCTATGTCACCCGCAAAATCAAAGGACAATGGCGGATCATTGATGTTCTGCTCGATTCCGGGATTAGCGAACTGGCGAGAAAGCGTTCGGAATATCGCGGCGTTCTCAAGGCATCTGGCGTCGACGGCCTGATCGAAATGCTGAAAATGAAAACAGCCTCCCTGCTTGGCAATTAAGCCTTGAACGACCTCGCGCTCTTTACCAGAAGCAGTAACCAGTAGACCTGCGCGCCAATGGCACCCGCCGGCAGCAGGACCCAGAGCACATCGAAGACGGCCAGGCCGAGTACCAGAAAACAGAAATCCGCCCGCGCCAGTTCGCGGAACATGAAAATCAGCCCTTGCACCCAACCGTCGGGTCGCGCGCCTTCGCGATCCTCCAGATCGACATCGCCGCTATTCCGATCTCGCCTGTTCAATACAAGACCGAGAGCGTAATTGATCGTTCCGCCGCCCGCCGCAACCAGGCCCAGCCACCACCACAGTTCGTCGCCGCTGCTTCTGGCAACGCCAATCCCCAGCCCGGCAAAAAACGCGGTATGAACAATCCAGTCAACAGCGGTGTCGAAATGTCGACCAAAGGTCGTGCACTGGTTTTTCAGGCGGGCGATTTCACCGTCGCAATTATCCAGCACATAACAGATAACAAACAATAACGCCCCGATCAGCGCCGCGCGGTGTACCCCGCGCGACATGAACCACGCCGCGGACAGACCGAAAATGAGCGAATGGGCGGTGATTTGATTGGCGGTGAACGCGGTTCCGGCGAGAATTTCGGTGACCGGCCGCGACAGCGCCCGGATAACGGGGAACGGTGACTTTTCAGTCATCCGGGCCGCCGACAGACTCTTGCCCCAGTACACGCATCAATGCCGGCAGGAAAACCAGTGTGCACAACAGGGTCAGGGAAATCGTCAGGGTCAGCAATACGCCCATGCTCGACGTGCCGGGATGCGCCGACAGGGCGATGGAGCCAAACGAGCCGATCGTCGTCAACGCACTGAAGACAACGGCGCGCGGCGTCGAGGTCCCCATCACCCGCCCCTGCCCGCCTTCATCCGCATCGCGCGAAACCAGATGAATGCCGCCGGCCACACCAAGCCCGAACAGCAACGGCAGGACGATGACGTTGGCGAAATTGAAGGCGAGGCCAAACACCACACTGAGCGCCAGGGCAAACACGCCGGCCAGCACCAGCGGTGCAAAAACCAGTAAAACATCACGCAGCCGCCCGAGCACAACCAGCAGCATCACGGCAATCAGCGCCGCCGACAGTCCGCCAGCCTGATAGAATGACCTGAGCACCGCCCGACCGGCTTCAAGAATGACAACCGGCGAACCGATGGCATCGGGCGCGACACCGCGAACGGCATCAACGAAACGGGTCAGTGCCGCGCGGTCCTGCAGGTCCTGTTTCGGATAGACCTCGATCCGGGCACGGCCATCGCTGGCGATCATGCGCTGGCGCAGGGACCCCGGCAGATCGTCAAGCGTCACGGGAGAGGCATCAAGCGAACGTTTAAGGGTCGACAACTGCGCCGGTAACGCCGCCAGCACCCGGTTCTCGAATTCAGCCAGACCGTCATCACCAGAGCCGGTGATCTTGCCGAGGACCCCCCTCAACCGGTCGGCGGCCCTGCGCTCGGCGTCTCCACCCTTGTCGCTCAACGTCTTGAGCCTGTCGATGAAGCCTGCCACCGTCTGGCGGCGGACCTTCCGTTCAAGCGGCACGGGTGCGCCGCTGCCACTCAGCGACGGGGTCAGGAAAAGCGCGGTTGAGGCGATCACATCAAGCTTCTCGTCCTGATCGGTCGGCACGTAATCAGCCAGCGTTTCAACAGACGCGACGGTCTCGAGGGGACGAAGCCGCCCGGCAATCCTGCGGGCGGCTTCCAGATCGTCGGCCAGTATCTCGATTGAATAGGGGCTGGTCCGGCTGTCGGCCATCAGATCGATCAGCGTCGCCATCGATTCGGTGCTGCGGTCTTTCAGGTTCAGCGGGTCGAAATCAAAATCGACCTTCGGCGCAATTAACATTGCCGCCCCACCGGCAAGCACGAAGGCCAGACACAGCACGCGGGCCTGAGAATGAATGAAAGTGCCAAACGTCGATTGCCGATTGCTGATCGATGGTGGGTTTCCGTTCATCTTCGATTTCGGCAGCCAGGTCAGGAGTGCGGGCAGGATCGTCAAGTTGGCGAACAGCGCAATGAACATGCCGGTTCCGGCAATCAGCCCCAGTTCGGCAAGGCCACGATAGTCGGTCGGCAAAAACGAATAAAAGGCGATGGCAGCAGCGACGGCACTGAGCGTCAGCGCGCCACCCGATCCTTCTGCCGCAGCACCAAGACCGGCGTCGTGACCGGCTCCCTTGTCTACGGCTTCACGATACCGCAGACCGTAGTGAATTCCGAAATCGACACTGAGACCAATGAACAGCACGGCAAAGGCGACGGAGATCAGGTTAAGCGCGCCGAGAGCGAGGATCGCAAACGCCGCCGTCCAGATCAGCCCGGTCAGCAGCGTCAGGATTGTCGCCACAACCAGCGACAGACGCCTGAGCCCGACAACCAGCAACACCATCACGAAACTGAGCGACAGGAGACCGGCCAGCCCCATGCCCTGCTCGACGCTTTCCAGTTCTTCCTCGGCCAGTGCCGCCGATCCGGTCAGCCGCACATGAACACCGCGTTCAGGTGACAGGTTCAGGTCACCGGCCAGATTACGCACCGCCTCCATAGCGTCCGACGCCGGGCTCAGTGAGTCGAAATCGAGCGCCGGTTTGATCAGCAGGAACCGCCGGTTGGCATTTGCCCCGTCGTCCTTGCCCTGCATCAGCGCGCGCCAGGAAAGTTCTGAAAACTTACCCTCGAGCTGCGCCTCGCCAACATCCGAAATCGTGTTCAGCAGTTTGGCACTTTCAATGGGCTGGCCGGTGAACCCGTCGCCGGTCGTCGCATCGATGGCTTTGCCGAGCATGCTGAACAGGCCGCGCAAATTAAGGTCCTGCCACAGACTGCCAAGGAACGGCTGGGCTTCGGCAAGGCGGTCGCTCAGATCGTAAAGCTCATCGAGGTCGAGATAGAGCAGCCCGTTCCGGCGAAAAAAATCGTCCCCCGCCGGATCGAAGATACTGCCGAAAATTTTCGGGCGCTGACGCATCTGCCCGGCCAGTTCCAGCGCCGCACGGTCGGCCAGATCCGGCGTCTCGCCATCGATCACCACCAGCAGGTTATCGGACATTTCCGGAAACGCCGCGTCCATCTTCATCGACTGCTGGCGGAATGCCAGGTCCGCCGACAGCATGTCGTCGGTCGAGGTATTGATGCGCACGTTCTGCGACAGGTAGACAATACTGAGCGTCGTCAGAACCAGCGCCAACAGAACGACTGGCCCGGCATGCCGGACGACGCCGGATGTCCAGCGGACCAGCAATTGTCGATAGGATAAAGCGGCGGTTTCGAACATGGTCGGGTTATATCACGACGGATCGTGCCCGCAAGCGGGCGGACCGCAGGCGACACACCTGATGGCGCGACACATCGAAAATGCAACGAAATGTGTGCTTTTGTGTGTTTTTGTGCGTCCTTTCATTCATGGCCGGACAGGCGCTGAATATGGGGATTTGCCGGAATGAATCGGGGAAACATGGGGATTCATGTGCATTTTGCCGCCTGTTTTTGCCTCGAAATCCCCATAAAACCCAATAAATACCCATGAATCCCCATAAAGTTTCATAAACGCCATACGTTGTCTCCCCAAACCCCAAAATTCGCTCCAGAACCTACATCCATTATGCCTGTATCGTTCATTTCGATTTATCCGTATTATGATAATGAGCGGCTTTTATATCATATAATAGGAAAAAAGTCAAGATTTTGGTGTAATTTTGTCATATTGTCGGGCCAATCTGTTACCTATGTACTCAGGTTGGACCGCGTTTCAGCCCCTTCCCCCTCCGATGGGGGAAGGTTGGGATGGGGGTGAAATTTTCACCGGGAGGAACGTATTAGATGCACGTTAAAGCGCTCGACCCCCCACCCTAACCCTCCTCCACAATTGCCAACCATTTGGCATGGGCCAAAAGGAGGAGGGAATCCGCCCCGCCCGGTTAGGGCCCCAACGGCCCATAGGTCGCTCTGTACTCGCCCCGGAATTTGATTATAAATCTTCGTCATGCGCGTTTTATTGCCCCTCAGTCGCCGGGCGACGGCCTTGCGGCCCTCTTGGCTTTCGCCGAAACCGTTCGGCGGGGCCTCAATGGCCCACAGGTCGCTCTGTACTCGCCCCGGAATTTGATTATAAATCTTCGTCATGACGAACGACCTTCCCCCCTACGATCAACGGATCGCCCGCGTTCTGGTCGGGCCGCTGGTGAAATCGCCGGTGACGCCCAACCAGATCACGCTGCTGACCCTGATCATCGCGCTTGGCGGCGCGGCCCTGCTGGCAACCGGCGATCCACAAAACGCCGACTGGGGGGCCGGGCTGTTTATTTTGTCCAGATTCCTCGATCATTTCGACGGCGAACTGGCGCGGCAGAAACAGATGACCTCGAAGTTCGGCTACTACCTCGACTACCTGTCGGGCAGTACCAGCTATGCCGCCCTGTTTGTCGCGCTGGGTATCGGGTTCCGCGACGGCCTGCTCGGCCAATGGGCAATCGCGCTTGGCATCACCGCCGCCCTCGCCGCCGTCGCCTCAATGTTCACCAATCTCGGCATCGACAAAGCCAGCGACGACATCGATCATGAAGCCGGCGACGCCACCGGCTACCCCGGCCTCAAGGGGTTCGAGCTGGAAGACGGCATCTACCTGTTGGGCCCGATCACCTGGATCGGCTATCTGGAGCCCTTCTTCATTGTCGCCGGAGTGGGCGCGAGTGTGTATTTTTTGTGGACGGTGTGGGTTTTGGTGGGGGTGCGGGGGAAGTGATCGTTTTCGGCTGTCCCCCTAAAACATACTGACCCATTTTGAATACCTGATATCATCATTCGCTGCCGACATGATTGTTGACGGAAACTGACAGGACAGATAGCGTGTCGTCAACGAATTGAGGAAAACCTGAAAAATGTGCATGAAAATCGTAGTCGCAGGAGAATGGCGCTTGGACCGGTAACGGATACCATCCGCTGCCCCATGCGCCCTCGACAAGTTCGGGGGCTTTTTTTTGCCCTATTCACATCGTCACCGGGCGTTTTAACGCTGAGAGGAAATAATGCTTTATTCTGCCACATCTCCGCCAAGATTGCTGACGCTGATTTTGCTTTCCGCATTATCGGTTGTATCACTCAATATGTTTGTTGCCTCGCTGTCGAATATAGCGGCGGAGTTTGATGTCGATTATGCGCTCGTGAACCTGTCTATAGCCGGTTATGCGGCAATGACAGCCACCCTGCAGCTCATCATTGGGCCGATGTCGGACCGGTTTGGCAGAAGGCCCCTGATCCTGGCGGGGTTGTTGATTTTCATACTGGCATCGCTCGGCTGCCTGCTGGCCGATAACATTTGGGAGTTCCTGTTTTTTCGATTGCTACAGGGCGCAATCACCTGCGGTCTGGTGCTGTCGAACGCGGTGGTCCGGGACATGGTATCGACGAAGGAAGCCGCCAGCCTGCTCGGGTATCTAGCCATGGCATGGGCGGTCGCGCCGATGCTCGGGCCGATGCTCGGCGGCGTGCTGGATGATTTTTTTGGCTGGAGAGCGAGTTTTATCACCTTTGCCGGTTCAGGCCTTGTTGTTTTTGCACTGTGCTGGATCGATCTTGGCGAAACAAACAAAACCCCGTCCGGGACCTTCGTAAAGCAGTTCCAGGCCTACCCGGAGCTTTTCCGGTCACGCCGGTTCTGGGGATATGCGCTTTGCATGGTGTTTTCAACGGGGGCGTTTTATGCGTTCCTGGGAGGTGTGCCCTTTGTTGCCAAATCGATGTTCGGCATATCAACGGCGGCGCTTGGTTTTTATATAGGAACCATTACAGCCGGGTTTTTTCTGGGAAGTTTCCTGTCCGGTCGCTACGCAAAGCGTTACCGCCTGACGACGATGATGATTGCCGGTCGCCTTGTTGCGTGCACCGGGCTTACGGTCGGACTGGTGTTGTTCTGGAGCGGAATTGAACATGTCGTTGCCCTGTTTGGTGCCTGCGCATGTGTTGGCATCGGCAACGGCATCACCATGCCTGGCAGCAGTGCAGGCGCGATGTCGGTGCGACCCAAGCTGGCGGGAAGCGCCTCTGGACTATCCGGAGCTTTAACCCTTGGCGGCGGTGCCGTGATGGCATCGATCACCGGAGCACTGTTGACCGAAGAGAACGGCGTTTACCCGCTCCTCGGCATGATGCTGTTTTCGTCACTGATGGCTTTGATCGCCGCGCTCTGGGTATTCCGGATTGATCAAATGGACAAACCTGCAGACCCGGATAATTGTGCAAAACCGGTCGACCCTTCGAACGGTGACTGACCTGATTGCCGGAGGTTCTCTACACGGCATTTGCTTGCAAACAGTTCACTCCTCCCCAGGCTCCTCCGTATCCTCATAAACCGTGCCGAGCCTGGCTTCGGCGGCGCTGGGCACCCAGCGGTCGTTTTTCGAACGCCCGTGGTTGGCCCGGTACATGCCATCCATGAGTGAAGAAAGCTCGACGGGATCGGTTTCGGGGACAGGTTGAGAGTCGGGTTCGGGGGCCGGTTGAGAGGCGGGTTCGGGGGCCGGTTGAGAGGCGGGTTCGGATTTTGCCATCCGCACATGGACTCCCGGAATGGCGTCGATCAGTTTGTTGATGCCGCTGACCAGCAGGTTGACGATTGCCGGAGAGGTGCCGGACCTGTCAATGTGAACCGACAGCAATTCGCGCGACCGCCCGACAATCTGCGCTTCGGAGGGCGCGCTCGGGTCGCCACGCGTCGGGCCTGACGGATCGGCCTGACAGGTTGCCCGATAGATCAGGATTTCGGCGCGGGTCGAGGCCGGATTGACAAGCCCGGCCTTTATGCCGCGGATGATCTGCCGGTCGTCAAGGCGGCTGATCTCGTATAACGAACCCGATGCCGCCGGCAACCGGTGAAGACAGTCAGGCTGGCCGGAGAGCCGCGCCGGCAAGGAGCCGATGGCGATCAGCCTGCCGGTCACACCGGCGCTGAACGGCAGCCGGTTCCTGATCTGTCGCCAGGTTTTCGAGCGCGCGCCGTAGTGATCCCGCGCCGCAATCAGGCGCTGGCCGATATCCAGAATCGGAGTGTCCGGGCGCTGCCATTGATCGCTGATAATCGCGACAACATCGCCAACGCCCAGGGTTGGCAATTTTCGAGAGTCATTGGTATCGGGATTATGCGCCACCGACACAGTCCTGCCACCAGGCCAGAGTCAGCCGCGCGGTTTCGTCGAAATCGTCAACCAGAGTGCGTATCTGATCGAGATCGATGGCGCTGTCTTCAAGGATTGCCGCGCGCGCCGACAAACGCGTGGCAAACAGCGAACCCGACATGCCCTTGATCGAATGGGCGGCGTCGCGGATAGCGTCACTGTCCGCTGTTTCCAGCCCGCGGTGCAGCTGATCCAGCCGTTCGGTCAGCGATTCCGGAGCCTTGCCGATAATTTCATCAACCTTGTCCGACGGCAACATCGCCCGCAAACCGGCAAGCCCGGCGGCATCGCCAATCGGCAGGTCATCGTTTTCCCCGGTCGCCGGCGCATCATCGCCTGACGGTTCCGCCTCGCCGGACGATGACGGCGATGACACCTCGCCATAGTGCGAGACGATTGCCAGCAACTGTTCTTCGGTGAACGGTTTGGTCAGGACATCATTCATGCCGGCCTCGCGGAACTGGGCGTGGCGTTCGGAAAAAGCTTCTGCGGTCAGCCCGACGATGGGAACTTCCCCACCGTCCTGCATACTGCGGATCACCCGGGTTGCGTCGATGCCGTTCATTTCCGGCATGTGGATATCCATCAGGATCAGGTCCGGACGGGAGTCGGCAAAGGCCCGAACGGCTTCCGCACCGTTTTCCACATGGCGAACATTGTGACCGAATTTTTGCAGGAACGCCTGCGCGACCATGGCGTTGACCAGATTGTCTTCGGCAACGAGAACATCCAGATTCCCGCCGTCGAAGACGACATTGTTATCGACGGGCCGCAACAGGCCTTCGGCTTCTTCCTCCGTCGCCACATCAAACGGAATGAAAACTTCAAATCTGGTGCCTTTGCCGGGTTTGCTGGAAACCTCAACATGACCGCCCATCAGCCCGACCAGCCGGTTGACGATCGACAATCCCAGACCGGTGCCGCCGAATTTACGGGTGATGGAGCTGTCTTCCTGGGTGAACGGATCAAAGATCGCTGACAGCCGGTCGGGGGCGATACCGACGCCGGTATCGGCAACGACGATTTTCAAGGTGTGATCCCTGCTCTCGGTAACTTGCATCGTCTCGCCCGTTTCATCGGAAATACTGAGAGACACGCTGCCGCTGTCGGTAAACTTGATGGCATTGCTGAGCAGGTTCCACAATATCTGGCGCAGCCGCACCGGGTCGCCCTTGAGAATTGCCGACAACCCGACCTCCCTGGTCACCTTCAGTTCCAGACCCTTGTCATCAGCCAGGCTCTGGAACGGTGTGGCGATCACCGACAACAGTTCGGGCAGGCTGAACGGCCTGATCTCCAGCTCCACCCCTCCGGCCTCGATGCGGCTCATGTCAAGAACGTCATTGATGATGGCAAGCAACGTTCGGCCCGATGACAGGATGGTATCGACTTTCTTGCGCTGGTCGTCATTGAGGGGCGAATCAAGAAGCAACTGGGTTAACCCCAGAACGCCGTTCATCGGCGTTCTGATTTCATGGCTCATGGTGGCCAGAAAATTGGACTTGGCCATATTCGCCATTTCCGCATCGCGGCGGGCGTTATCCGCTTCGCTGGCGATTTGCTGCGCCCGGCGCTCGCTTTCCTGCAGGGCAAACTGATTTTCCTTAAGGTTCGAAATGTCGGTGCGAATGCCGACATATCCACCTTCCTTGGTCCGCCGCTCCTCGACCCGCAGCCAGCGGCCATTGAACAGCTGCTGCTCGAACGGGCCTTTGGGGTTCTGATGCAGATCGACCCGTTCGGCAATCCATTCTTCTTCCCGGCCTTCGGCGGCGGGATACTGGCCGCGTTCCACCCCCTTGCGGATGACGTCGGCGAATTTGGCCCCCGGCACCAGCAGATCGGAAGATTCCGAATAAATCAGGCGATAGCGGCGGTTTGACATCAGCAACCGGTCCGCCGCGTCATACAGCGCAAATCCGTCGGCCAGGGATTCGATGGCGTCGCGCATCCGGGCATCGGCGTCTTCCAGATTCTGGGTGCGTTCGGCAACCAGTATCGCCGCATTTTCGGCCCGCGACGCGTAGCCCCCGGTGATCATCGCGACCATCGTCGTAAAGGCGAGCCCCGTGCCGAACACAAACCAGATGATCCATTGTTCTACAACGGAATCATGATCAAATCCGAAAAACCTTATCTCCCAGTTCAGATCGCGAACGGGCAAGGACAGGGCATAGGAAAACCTGTCGTCATGGGCCTCATTGGCAGTTCCGGTATTGTCCGCTAGCACGACCGGACCGGCGGACGGGTGCGAAGAAAACAGTTCCTGTTCGCCCGGTCTGGCATTTCTGTCAACAATTCTGAATTTTACATTTTCCGGCAGAGACAGGCTGGCAAGAGCGTTGTCGACCATGTCACTGATCGGGAACACACCGAGCACGACACCCCTGATCGCGACCCGGCGTTCGCCGATGGATTCACTGGGAAGATCGCGGCGGTAGACGGGCTTGAAAACAAGCACACCGAACTGTCTGTCCGCCTTCTGGATCAGTTTTATCCGCCGGGAAACCACCGCATCGCCAGTGTCACGCGCCAACTGCAAGGCCTGAAGCCGGATTTTGTTCGACGCCAGATCAAATCCGAATGCCTTTTGGTTTTCCGGAAAAGGTTCAACATAAAAAACCGGATAATATTCTGCCCGTTCCCCGGCTCCGGTCATTTCCCCATCACTGCCCAGTTCCCTGAACTGGAAATCGGTATATCCGTAAAACCGGGTTGTGGTTTCAAACGTCTGACGCTTTTCATGCGGAACCCGGGGTATCCATTCAAAGGCCTGAATACCTGTCGCATTTTCCAGCAGTTTCCCGGTAAATCCTGAAAACTGATCGCGCGAAACCCTTGAGTTGGTATCGAAATAGGCATGCAGGGCATCCAGATAATCAAGGTTCTGCTGAAACGAGAAGGTAATGGCTTCGGCACCGGCCCGGGTCCGGTTAGCCAGTTGATCGTGGAATTTATCTTGCTGAATTTCACGGACAAATGCGGCGGCGAGTGCAGAGATCGCAACGCCGACAACAAAAATCACAAGCACAAATCGGAACTGCCGGAATTTCATAAAATTTGCCAATAGCTTCGGGAACTAATGTCATTATTTTTTAAGGGCAACATAGTGGAGCAATATCAATTGGCTGTCGACAAGGGGCGTTTTAACGGGTGTGACAATCGTTAAGTGCTGAACCGGACGGGCTGGTTAACCTGCCGTTTTGACGTCTGCCAGTTTGCGGCGGAAAAACCGGTAAAAGAAGATGGCAAACCCCGGCGCTCCAACAGCCGCCGCGAAAAGCAGGTCTTCTGCTCGGTCAAACCAGATGGCGACGGGGATAATGACCATCGCATCATCCGGATCGAACCCGGCAAAGTTTCCAAGCTCAGCCGCCCGCGACCCCTCCAGATTTTCTATCCTGATCACCAGCCATAAAATAGTGCCGACCGCAGCACCGGCAAACAAGCCCATCGGAATCGCCAGCATGCCGTATTCGCCATGGCGCAACCCAACCCCCAGACCGATAAAAATCAGGGCATTGCAGAGCCCGTCAGAAATCAGATCATAGGTATGCCCGCTCGCACTTGTCTGTCCGGTCAGGCGCGCATAATCGCCATCGGCCCGATCCAGCAACATCGCCAGCAGAAACACGCCGGCCCCGATGTTTGACCAGAGCTGTGACCCAGCCGCCAGCATCGTCGCGGCAGAAAGACCGGCCACAAGCCTGAGGGTTGTCAAATGATTAGGTCTGATGGCTGAACCGACCAGAGGTTTGACCAGTACAATCCGGGTGAAACGATGGATCCAGGTATTGTGACTCATGGTTACCTACTTTTCCGAAACAGGAAACTGCCGGCAGCGCCTCACAATTTGCTGTCTCTTTCAGGTGTTGATGCGCTGGTTCCGGCACCGTACACTCCGCGCCCGGTTCAACAAATCGGTTTTTTGATATGATTTCCGTACCTTCATTAAGCCCATCACAGCTCGAAGATTTCAGGAATGATGGTTTCCTCGTTGTGCCCTCCGGAATTCCGGATACCGACATGCAACGTCTGCGAAACTGGACGGACGAACTGCTGGCATTGCCGGAAGAATCCGGCAGGCACTGGGTCTATCACGAACAAAGCCTGAAAGGTGATGATCGCGATCTGGTTTGCCGGATTGAAAACATCACGCCATTTCATGACGGATTCCGCAAACTGGTCGACGCTCTTAAAGTTCCGGTCGGGCAACTGCTGGAAGATGACGCCGTCCTGTTCAAGGAGAAAATCAATTTCAAGATGCCCGGTGGCGATGGATTCAAACCCCATCAGGACAGCCAGGCCGGCTGGGATGCTTACGCCGATTTTTTCATCAGTGCACTGGTTAGCATTGACGAGGCAACACCAGAAAACGGATGCCTGGAAATTTGTGCGGGCCATCACAAGCGCGGCCTGTTCCAGTTGTGGGAGCCGCTAAGCGAAAAGGACATGGAAGGCATGGCGTTCGTGCCGGTGCCGTCCAAACCCGGCGATCTTGTGTTTTTTGACTGTTTTGCTCCGCACCAGTCAAAAACCAACCTGAGCGAACAAATTCGGCGCATCTATTATGCCACCTACAACCGGAAATCCGCTGGCGACCACCTCGAACAGTATTATTCCGACAAACATAAAAATTACCCGCCCGACATCGACCGCATTCAGGACAGGGACTACATTTACCGGGTATAAGCGCGATAACAGGAGCCTATATGGATACATTCGCCCTGATCATGGTGCTCACCGCCGCGATCTTGCATGCAAGCTGGAACGCATTGGTAAAAAGTGGTGGAGATCCGTGGTTTCGAATGGGTGTGATCATGGGCGCGGGTTCGCTTTGGGCGCTGCTTTTCACACCCTTTGTCGCCGTGCCGGAAGCCGGGATCTGGCCGTTGCTGCTGTTGTCGGCAGGCGTCCACCAGATTTATTTCTGCGGTTTGTGCCTTGGCTACCGGATTGGTGATCTTTCGCAAATCTACCCCATCCAGCGCGGAATCGCCCCGGTTCTGGTAGCCATTGGCGCGTATCTGTTCATGGGCGAACGATTAAGCCCGCAGGGAATTGCCGGTGTCGCCCTGATCTGTTTGGCAATTCTCAGTCTGGCGGCGCATTCATCAACGCAACCAACCAACCGGACAGCCCTTCTGTTCGCGCTGTTCACCGGAACGAACATCGCCATTTACAGTGTTGTTGACGGCATGGCCGCGCGCCTGACCACGGATATTTTCAGCTATATTATCTGGCTGTTTGTCATCAGCGGTATCCCGTTCAGCATCCTTGCCGTGGTCCGCGCGCGGCGGCAAGGGTGGCCGCAGATCAAAAGACACATATCAATAGGCATGCTCGGCAGCGCCTGCGCCAGTGCCGCCTACGGTCTGGTGATCTGGGCGATGAGTCTGGCACCCGTCACCTATGTTTCGGCCTTGCGCGAAACCAGCGTTATCGCCGCCGCCCTGATCGGCAGCCGCCTGATGGGTGAGCCGTTTGGCGGACGACGCATCCTGGCTGCCGGCACGGTCGCCATCGGCGTCGTTGTCCTGCACACCAGCGGCGCGGTTTAGAACGCACGCGATCCGACAAAGAAAACGTCCTGAATCTGCTTCCATCTGCCATAATACCAAGGAACACTGATAATGACTCATAGAGACGGCATAGCAAGGTTTTCGGCAAGGCGTGCGCGACGCTGCCCGAAAGCCTTGCTATGCCGCCGTTCCGGTCGCCCATGCGGTCCGCCGGAGGGCGTCAGAAACGCTTGACGATACATTTTGGCCCATGCCGAATGATCGGCAATATCGCCTGCGCGTTCCTTCCTGCCCGGCAAATCGCATGGGCGATCTCTATGGGTTATTATCAGTGCTCCTTGGTATAAACCGTGCGAACCAACCCATGGCGTTCAGTCAAGCGTTACCGAAACCTGTCTTTCAAAACTTCGCCTAACCACTTTGGTTGAGTACAGTGACTTGAAACTTGCTGTTACAAATTGAAACACGATAGTATGCAAGACAACCGGAATTTCTGTTATGTTTCCTAACCTGGTTTACGTACTGCGGTGAGTCTTCAGCAAATACCATCGGCACCTGTCGGTTAACATCAGATTCACACCAGTCGCGCAACCCTTAAACATATCATTTTGCAGCGGATTCTTGTTTCAAAATTTGAGAAATGCAGCATGAAGTTAAGGTCTTTATTATTCATCATAATGCTTTCGATCGCGATGATTCCGGTGATCCTGTTTGAAGTAGTGCCGCATTCCGGAGCCTATAACAAAGAAATCGCTGACGTGTCCGAACATCACCTCCTGTTGGCGCGAAATATCGGTTTTGCACTGGAGCGTTATGACCGGGATGTAAAGGGTATGTTTCTGTCACTTACCAGGAATATGATCGCTGGCAACAAATTATCGAATACAAATGACTTGCTATCGGGATTGAATTTCCGGCACATTTGCGTCGCCTCGGCAACAACCGGCAAAGTTGTGCATACGCTGAATGAACAAGTTGCCCCCTGTCCAAAAGTAATCCCCGCCAAAAGACTTGAGGCGTTTCTGGCTGTTGCGAGCCCGGAAAAAGTTAAATTCACCCCCGTTCTTCCGGGTCCCGGTGGCGACCCAATGCTCTATCTGGTCTGGCTTGTTGATGACAAACTGACCGTCGGGGCCATCATGACAGACTATATTGTCGAGATTGGAAAAATAGTTAGTTTTGGCGATCGAGGTCACGCCGCAATTGTCGATCACACTGGAAAGGTGCTTGCCCATCCCTTGCCAAACTGGCGAAAGGACATGAAGGACATCTCCGGGATTTTACCCGTCAGAAATATGCTGGCAAAAAAAACAGGCGTTGCCACGTTTTACTCGC
>JAJFIJ010000228.1 GCA_021775105.1 Rhodospirillales bacterium
CAAAACCGTGCTCGATGCGCTCGCCAGCCAGATCATTCCGGGCACAATCATGGTGTTCGACGAATACATCGGCACCGAAACCTGGCGCGACGACGAACACAAAGCGTTTCAGGAAGCCGTCGAAACAAATGGCTGGACGTATGAATACCTGAGCTTCAGTTTCATGACCCGGCAGGTGGCGGTTCGTATTCTCTGAGACCGGGACAGAGGCGGGGCCGGTTTTCGCATTAGTCAGCAATCCTGCTTTCGATACTTCCAGATGGCCGGGCACGGACAACAACATCGCCGGGTTGCAGAAAGCGGCCCTTATCCTTATCGGCAGAATAGACCGCAGATATCTTGTCGAAGCGGTCCATGCGCAGAAGTTTTCCGATCTTCTTTTTCCAGCGGGAGTGCTGCTGGCTACTCCTGCTGGCGACCCGGTAATGATCGCCGTACCTGCTTTCAGGACACCCATACCGTAAGCATCGGCAACAAAACCGAGAATCTGCCTGTTGGTATAAATGCGGTTTCGGATATTCTGGCTCTGCCGTAATTCGCCGTTAACGTAGATCAGAAGGTCTGTGCACAACAACGAATTGGACTCGTTCATTGCGGCTGGCATTTTGAACCGAATGAACCCCAAGGGGTGGAAGGCATTCATCACCTGTCCGTCCGATACCGTGACCTCGATGAATGGTGTCACCATCCACGCCGAACAGCCATTGGAATTTTCATCGAAAGCCGATGCTGTCCTTATTGGCAGCGGCAGCAAGACACGCGACATTGCCCGCGATACCGACCTGCTGGCCCGAATTCAGCTTGATCCGGCGCGCCAGATGATCGGCGCCCAATGCTCTGGCACACTCCTGCTCTCGAAGCTGGGACAGCTTGGTGACCTCCCTGCCTGCACTGATCTGACAACAAAACCGTGGGTAATCGAAGCCGGGGTGAAGGTGCTGGATCAGCCTTTTTATGCCAATGGCAATATTGCAACTGCCGATGGCTGCCTCGCATCGCAATATCTAGCGGCGTGGATGCTGATGCGCGCTGGCACCCGAGAAGATGCCGAAGCCGCCGTGCACTATGTCGCGCCTGTTGGTCAGAAAGAGGAATACGTCGCGCAGGCAATCGGGTCTGTTATCGACTATCTACCAAACTCAATCGCGACGTCAGCCGCCTGACAGTGAACAGCCGGACGGTTTTCAGCCCGACTGACTCATTTCACGTTAAAGACACCGTCGCCCTTATTCGACGATAATCACCTGACCGGTCACGGCTCCTTCGACGCTCTTGGCATAGGCCAGACCAACCCGTTTTGATGAGACCATCTCATGACCGGGAAAGAAATTCCCGTACCTGCCAGCGGACACTTCCAGAAGTCCGGGACTGACGACATTGATACGCAGACCCCGTGGCATTTCGATGGCCGCACCGACAACGAACCCGCCAAGCGCGCCGTTGGCCGTCGCGGCCCCGGCTCCCATGCGGATCGGATCACGATCCAGAACGCCGCTGGTCAGCGTAAAAGAGCCCTCATCGGCTACATGGTCCATCCCGCCCAGAACCACATTGACCTGCCCCATAACCTTGTTGGTCAGACCAAGCATGAACTGTTCTTCGGTAAAGTCGGTTAAAGGACCGAAGTGGACGGAACCGACCGCCGAAACGACAGCGTCAACCTTGCCGGTTTTTTCATACATCGCATCAATGGATGCCCGGTCAGCGATATCGGCAAGGATATCACCGCTGCTGCGCCCGACCTTTATGACCTCATGACGGGTAGACAATTCAGCGCAGGCGGCGCGGCCGATATCACCTGTCGCACCAATCACAATTACTTTCAATATCTTGTCTCCCTGCGGGTTGATCAAAGCGGAACGATCAAGATTACCTGATTTTGGTACTATCCATCAAGGAGCGACAAATACCGGGAACAGATCGCTATCCATCACATCACCCGGTTTCAACGTACACGCCTCCATCTCATGAAACGGCGGCGACATGACGCCGTTGCGGAGCACATAGCGGGCGTCGTCGCCGGTCCAGCGCCAGGCGATGGCGCGGCGGCGGGTTGTCGCGGAACCATTTCCGGGCGCGCCGTGAACAGTGCGGAAATGAAAGGCGACGCAGTCGCCGGGTTCGAGGTCAAATGACAGGATTTTATGTTGATCACGCTCGGCATCAAAGTCGGGGATCGGCTCAAACCCGTCATTTTCCTGCTCATAGTCAACACCGATGAATTTCGTCGGACGGAACAGACGTCCCCATTTGTGCGACCCGGCGATGAATTCGACGCCCCATTTGGCCGGAACCGTATCCAGCGGCAACCAAAGGCTGACGCTGTCATCACCATCAACGCAATAATAGGGCTGATCATGATGCCACGGCGTTTTCTCCAGTGTGCCGGGTTCCTTGACGACAACATGTTCGTGAAAGAAGTTGGCCTTGTCTGACCCCATCAGGGTGCGGGCAACCGAACTGATCGGCGAATTGCGAACAAAATCTTCGTATTCCGGTATGCGCTGCCAGTTGCAGTAATCACCAAAAAAATTTCCGGGTCCGTCGCCTTCGGAATATCCGCGGGTATAGGCACCGGGGGTTTCAATGTTGCGTTCAAGGCCAGTTCGGAGTTTGTCGATCCACTTGTCTTCAAATACACCCCGCAGCAGCACGGCACCGTCGCGCTGGAAGTCCTCTCTGTCGGTCGGCTGAATACTCATGTCTTTCTATACCACCCGGAGTATCTATTCGGTTTTCATACCAGAGGAACGTAGTCGTATTCGCCGACACCCTGCAACACCAGAAAGGTTACCGGCTTGTCTCCACCGTTGGTAACCAGATGCGGGCGACCGGCGTCGGCGGCAAAGGATTCTCCGGGTCCCAGTGTGATGTCTTCTTTTGGGTCGCGAAGGAAAAGCCTGAGCTGACCGGCAATCACATAAAATGTGTCACTGATGTTGTTATGATAGTGCCACGGCACTTTTTGCGTAGCCGAGAGTGTTAGTTCGTTGATACGAAAGCCGGGCCGTTCCAGATGATACGAGCGGGCCTCGACTTCATACAAATGGCTGGCGTCTTTGAGAGCTTCCACAGTGTTCCCCCTTCAGTCCGGCAAACACCATAAGGCGAATACCAATCGTCCGGCAATGCTGTTACGCCACGCGTTCGATATCCGCGCCACAGGCATTCAGTTTTTCTTCAAGGCGCTCATAGCCACGATCGAGATGGTAGACACGGTTGACCATGGTTTCGCCTTTCGCCGCCAACCCGGCCAGCACCAGCGACACACTGGCCCTGAGATCGGTCGCCATCACCGGCGCGCCCGAAAGCGCCTCGACGCCCCGGACAATCGCCGACGCGCCGTGCACATTGATGTCGGCTCCCATGCGGCAAAGTTCCGGCACATGCATGAAGCGGTTCTCGAATATGGTTTCGGTGATCATCGACGCGCCACCCGATACCGCCATCAGCGCCATGAACTGGGCCTGCATGTCGGTCGGGAAACCGGGATACGGTTCAGTCATCAGATCAACGCCCCGGAGTGCTCCGTTGGCGCGGCTGATATGAAGCCCCCGCCCGGTTTCGGTGACCTCAACACCGGCGCTGGTCAGCACTTCAATCGCCGACTGGATCAGGTTTGAGCTGGTTCCGGTCAGGGTCAGCTCACCGCCGGTGATTGCTGCGGCAACCGCATATGTTCCGGTTTCGATGCGGTCCGGCAGCACACTGTGTTCCGCACCGTGTAATTTTTTTACCCCCTGCACGGTCAGGGTATCGGTGCCAACACCTTCAATTTTCGCCCCCATGGCTTGCAGGCAACGGGCCAGGTCACCAATCTCGGGTTCGCGCGCAGCGTTCGATATCACACTTTCGCCGTCCGCCAGCGCCGCCGCCATCAGGATGTTTTCGGTGCCGCCGACAGTGACCATGGGAAACACAACATGCCCGCCCTTAAGGCCGTTTTTTGCGTGCGCATCAACATAACCTTCGGCCAGCTCAATCTCCGCGCCCAGTTGCTGCAACGCTTTCAGATGAAGATCAACCGGGCGCGTGCCTATCGCACAACCGCCCGGCAAAGATACCCGGGCATGACCTTCGCGGGCCAGCGTCGGCCCCAGCACCAGAACGGATGCCCGCATCTTGCGGACAAGATCATAGGGCGCTGTGGTTTCGCTGATGGACTTGGTCGTCAGGTCGACGGTGCCGCCCATGCCGCGCTCGTGAATGCCGTTATCAGGTTTGACGTCGGTGCCAAGCTCGGTCAGCAGGTTTGCCATGGTCAGGATATCGGCAAGATAGGGAAGATTGGTCAGCCGAAGCGTCTCGTCGGTCAGCAGGCTCGCGGCCATCAACGGCAGCGCCGCGTTCTTTGCCCCACCAATAGGAATGTCGCCCGTTAGCGGTTTGCCGCCGCGTATTCTGATCTGATCCATAAATCCCCAACAACTCCAAATCCGTGGCAGGCTTGTACGCCACCGCCCCGTCAACCTCAAGCAGGCTGCCTGATCATTTATCGCCAGAAAATGTGGCGGAAATGAGTGCAGATTTGATTAAGACGGGTCTTTTTTTTCAGAACCTTCGTCGGCGCGTGCACGGGACTGCGCCTTGCGTCTGGCCAGATTGTCACGTAGCGCCCTGGCCAACCGTTCCTCGCGTTCGGCCCGCAGCTCCGATTTCGACTTGTTGGCGCTTGGCGCCACCTTGTCCGTCATCTCTGATCACCTCATGCCCGATAGGGGCGGCACCTATGTTTAAGGCCCGAAAATGAACCGTCAAGAGACTTCAAACAGACCTGCATTTGCATGCTTGCGCCCAACCATCGCCTATGGCATGTTCTGCCCGCTCAAGTCGATCAGGGCCGCCTTAGCTCAGGGGTAGAGCGCGTCATTGGTAATGACGAGGCCGATGGTTCAATTCCATCAGGCGGCACCATCAACCCCCTGGTTTGCCAAGGCGGTTTCGTTTTCAGGGCTTTCCCTTTCCGGCCTTTCCAATCCCAGTGTGCCCAAATTATGCCCGTAACAGTTAAGCGGTGCAATCGCACGTTCCTGATGCTCAGGCGCGAGGTGCGAATAACGCTGTACCATGAACAAAGATTTATGCCCGGTCATGTGCATCACTTCGTAAAGGGGAAAACCTTTGTCGGCTTGCTGATTGATACTGATCAATGCCGACCGATGACGAGTCGTATACGCTGAACGACCAAAATGACTTTGATCATCAATCAAAGTGACGTGGGCGATTATTGGTCAGCGGTTTCCAATATCGTGGGGCGTAATTGGTTTCGTATGCGGGTTTTTGACATTTCAGAAAGGAGACTTTTCAGGCTTTTAAAACCACAGCTCTTTTTGGAGTCCTGCACCGGTGCCGCGTGCTCACATCATTCGCGTTGAACGTATTCATTCAATACAACGTTTACCACTGAAAGGATGGCAGCCATGACACAGAAATCGGAAAAAACATCTTCTGGTGATTCCATGGATCATGTCTCTCTGTTTGACCCGGTTAGTGATCAGAGCTTCGATTTGCCCCTGCTGACCGGGACCGAAGGGCCGAGGGTAATCGACGTTCGTCACCTTTATCGTGATACCGGATATTTCACTTACGACCCCGGGTATACATCAACGGGCAGTTGCCAATCAGAAATCACCTTTATCGATGGCGAACAGGGTATTCTGCGCCATCGCGGTTATGCCATCGAAGACCTTGCTGCTCACAGCAATTACCTTGGTGTCTGCTATCTTCTGCTATACGGCGAACTGCCAAATGCAAAGCAAAAGGAAGCATTCGTACAGGACATTACTCATCACACCCTGCTCCATGAACAACTCACTTTTTTCTTCCGGGGATTCCGTCGCGACGCCCACCCGATGGCGATAATGTGTGGGGTGGTCGGTGCCCTGTCAGCGTTCTATCACGACAGCACAGACATCAACGACCCCGATCAACGCCGTTTGGCGACGCATCAGTTGATCGCCAAGATGCCGACAATTGCGGCGATGGCCTACAAGTATTCAATCGGTCAGCCGTTCGTCTATCCACGAAATGATCTGGATTTTGCAGCGAACTTCCTGCACATGACATTCTCCCTGCCAGCGGAAGAGTACAAGGTCAGTCCGGTAATGGCCCGGGCAATCGACCGGATTTTTATCCTCCATGCGGACCACGAGCAGAATGCCTCGACCTCGACCGTCCGTATTGCCGGATCGAGCGGAGCCAACCCGTTTGCCTGCATCGCTGCTGGCATCGCATCCCTTTGGGGACCGGCGCACGGGGGGGCCAATGAAGCGGTTCTCAAGATGCTGGGTGAAATTGGTAGCAAGGATCGAATCCCGGAATTCATCGCGCGCGCCAAGGACGACAAGGACCCGTTCCGCCTGATGGGATTCGGCCACCGCGTTTATAAAAATTATGATCCGCGCGCTGCCGTGTTGCGGGAATCCTGTCATGAGGTTCTGGATGAGCTTGGCATTGAAAACGAGCCCTTACTGGAACTGGCGATGGAACTTGAGCAAATTGCCCTGAATGACGAATATTTCATCCAGCGCAAGCTGTTCCCTAACGTCGATTTTTATTCCGGCATTACGCTCAAGGCACTGGGGTTTCCTACCAGCCTGTTTACGGTTCTGTTCGCCGTTGCCCGGACGGTCGGCTGGGTCGCGCAATGGAAAGAAATGATCAAGGACCCGGAACAGAAAATCGGTCGACCGCGTCAGCTTTATGTCGGGTCAACGCCACGCCCTTACGTGCCGCTGCACAAACGCAGTTAGTGGGTCCTTTGGGTAAAGTTGAGGGCACGCAGGGGAATCTGTCGTCGGGGGGCTGTCGTCGTCCGCGTAGCGAACAACAGTGGACAAAACACAGGCGATCTCAAATTTGCTTATCGGGATTTGAGCGAGATCAAGGCACGATTAATCGTCAACGGTTAGTATTTGGCCTCAATCTGCTTGGCTGAGTTGATAGGGGCCGCTGAAAATGAGCCGAACAACTGTCACCCTGCAAACATCGCACGAAGACATACCTGCGCCCGACGACTCCGCCACGAATGGGGCGACCTTCGAGATCGTCGCCCGCGAGGATTTCTCTGATGTCACCTTTCTCCTTGAGTTCCGTCATCCGCAAATGGCAAGAGCCGCCAGACCGGGACAGTTCGTCATCGTCCTGCTTCATGAACACAGCGAACGAATCCCTCTGACGATCGCCGATTTTGACCGTGACCGGGGGACCGTGACACTAGTCATCCAGGCGGTCGGCAAGACCACCAGGGAAATGCAGCAAGATTGCCGGGTCGGCAATCGGCTGTTCGGGGTCGTCGGCCCGATGGGGGTTCCATCGCATATCGGCAAGGTCCGCAAAGTGGTCTGCGTCGGCGGTGGCCTCGGTGTTGCGCCGGTGTTCCCGCAGGCCCGGGCGTTCAAGAAAAACGGCGCCTATGTCATCGGCGTTGTCGGTTTCCGGAGCGAGGATCTGGTGTTCTGGCGCGACAAGTTTGAAAGCGTCTGCGACGAGTTCATCCTCTGCACGGATGACGGATCGGCCGGGATCAAGGGGCGGGTCACTGACGGCATTGAAATGGCCATCGAAAACCACAACGACATCGACGAAGTGGTCGCCATCGGCCCGCCAATCATGATGAAATTTTCGGCCGAGACGACACGTCCTCACAACATCCGGACCACGGTCAGCCTCAACCCGATCATGGTTGACGGTACCGGAATGTGTGGGGGTTGCCGGGTGACAGTTGATGGCCAGCAAAAATTCGCCTGCGTCGATGGCCCCGATTTTGACGGCCACAAGGTTGATTTCGACAACCTGATGAACCGCCTGGCGCGGTTTACCGACGAAGAAAAACGTGCCGTCAAAAAATGGTCGGAACACTGCCATCAAGCGGCCCCGCAAACGCAAACCGGGGATCAGGGTTAAGACGAGGAAAAGAACGTGGCCAAGAAAACGATCCGGACAATTCCACAGGAACGAACACCGATCCCGGTTCAGGATGCCGAGGTGCGGGTCGGAAATTTTGACGAAGTGGCTCTCGGCTACAGCAAGGAAGATGCCCAGCGCGAATGCCAACGCTGCCTGATGTGCCCGGAACCGGCCTGCATCTCGGCCTGTCCGGTAGCGATCAACATTCCGGAGTTCATTCAGGAGATTGCCAACGGCAATTTCCGCGGCGCCTATGACAAATTGAGCGACGCCAACCTGCTGCCCGCCGTCTGTGGCCGGGTCTGTCCTCAGGAAGACCAGTGCGAAGGCGTCTGTCCGGTCGGTGATGCCCTTGAGCCGGTCGCCATCGGACGGCTCGAACGCTGGCTCGGGGACTTGGCGATCCGCGAAGGCTGGTGCTCCAACCCCTACAAGGAACCCTCCGAATTCAAGATCGGCATAATTGGCTCCGGTCCGGCGGGCATGGCCTGTGCCGCTGACATGGCCAAGGCAGGCTGTGAGGTCATTATCTATGAAGCCTTGCATGCACCGGGCGGGGTCCTCCGGTACGGTATCCCCGAATTCCGGCTGCCCAACCACGTGATTGATGCCGAACTGGAAAACCTGACCAAACTGGGGGTGCGAATCGAATGCAATACCCTGGTCGGGCGGTTGTTTACAATCGAGCAGATGCGTCAGGAGATGGGGTTTGATGCGGTCTTCATCGGCACCGGGGCCGGTTCCCCAAAATTTATGGGCATCCCCGGCGAATCGCTGAACGGCGTGCTCTCGGCCAACGAATTGCTGACCCGCTGCAACCTGATGGGGGCAGGTGATTTCCCCAACAATGACACCCCCCTCGGGCTTGGCAACCACGTCGCCGTGATCGGTTCCGGCAATACCGCGATGGATGCGCTCAGGGTGTCGAAACGACTGGGGGCCGAGAAGGTTTACTGTGTTTATCGCCGCACCGAAGCCGAAAGCCCGGCCCGACTGGAAGAGCTGGAACACGCCAAGGAAGAAGACATCGAGTTTCACTGGCTCACAGCGCCGGTCGAAATCCTCGACGACGGAAACGGCAATGTCGGGGCCATGCGGTGCGTTCGTATGGAACTCGGCGAGCCTGACGATTCCGGTCGCCGACGCCCGGTTCCAGTCGCCGACAGCGAGTATGAATTCAAGACCGATATGGTGGTTTACGCGATCGGCACCAATCCCAATCCGATTATCGGCCAGACCTCAAAACTCAAACTCAATAAATGGGATTACATTGAAACCAGCGAGTCGCTGGAGACCTCGATGGCCGGTGTCTTTGCCGGCGGCGACATCGTCACCGGGGCGGCCACGGTAATTCTGGCGATGGGCGCCGGGCGCAAGGCGGCGCGCGGCATGAAGGCCTACCTTGGCATTCGCGATAACAGCGCGGTTTATGATGCCGAGCCGAACCATATCGGCAATATGCTGTTCGGTATCGACGCCGAAGAAAAAAACTTCGTTCGCGTCCGCCTCGCCTAGGCGGTTTTCACGCGAAGATTGGACGGACGGAAAAGAAAATGGATACGACGCCAAATCCGGATACGGGCCTCGCCAAAGAAACAGGCCCCTCTGCCCTGCCTCTCCACAAGACAACCGGGGTGCTGCGCGAGCATATCATTGAGGTGCTGAGCGATTCCGGTGAAGGGGCGCAGAAATGTGGTCAGACCTTCGCCGCCATCGCCGCCAGAATGGGCAACGGGATCTGGACGGTGGAGATTATCCCGGCCGAGATTCAGCCGCCAGCGCGTAGTGTCGAAGGGGCCAGTGGCAACCGGATTCGCGTCGGTGCCAAACAGATATCCAATGGCGGCGACGAGGCCGATCTGGTTGTTGCCTTCAACGAACAGGCAATGATCGGGCGCCTGCGGGCCGGCGAACTGAAGCCGGGTTGCACCATTTTGCTGGAGAACAAATGGTTGACCCATCGCGACCCGGAAATCGTCAAGGCCTATACGGAAACCCGGGACGACCTGATTGAACAGGGGTTTGATATCTGTGAAATCCCGATGGAGGTCGAGTGTCTCAAACATGTCCGCGACCCAAAAAAGGGCAAGAACATGTTCGTCCTCGGCTTGCTGTGCAATCTCTACAGCATGGACATGGAGATGGCAAAAGAGCAGGTCAGCTTCATCTTCCGCAAAAAACGCGAGACTATCATCGAGGCCAACCATACCCTGCTCGAAGCGGGGTATGACTGGGCCGAAGCCAATATGGCTTTCAAATACCGGATCCCGGCGGCGAAGTCGGAGCAGGCCCAGATCGTTGTCAATGGCAACACCTCGCTGGCGCTTGGTGTGATGGCCTCGGGCATGCAGGTCTGTGCCATGTATCCGATCACTCCGGCGACGTCGGCGTCTCATTATCTCAGCGAAGCGTTTCAGAAAGTCGGTGGCGTGGTTCATCAGGCGGAAGACGAAATTGCCGCCTGCGCTTTTGCCATTGGCGCGTCTTATGCCGGAAAATGTGCACTAACCATTACCTCGGGGCCGGGTTATTCGCTGAAGCAGGAGGCCATCGGACTGGCAGTAATGGGGGAAATCCCGCTGGTCGTGATCAACGTTCAGCGCGGTGGCCCGAGTACCGGCCAGCCGACCAAGGGCGAACAGAGCGACCTTTTGGCGGCCTGTTTCGGCAGTCACGGTGATGCCCCAAAGGTGGTCATGGCGGTCTCCACGATTGAAGACTGTTTTTATTCGATGATCACCGCTCGACGCATTGCCGAAGCCTTTCACATGGTTGTGGTTGTCTTGACCGACGCCAATCTGGCCACCGCACAACAACCTTTCGCCCGGCCACAGTTCTCGGACGGCTGGGTCGCCGAAGCCGTCGATCAAAACAGCCTGCCCGACGGAACCTCGCCCTATGACTGGGACGGTCGGACCGGACTTGCGCGCCGACTGGTTCCGGGCCAGCCACACGGAATGCACTGCCTGACCGGCCTCGCCCATGACCGCAACAGCCGCGTCGCCTATGACCCAATTATCAACCAGGAAGGCATGCGACACCGCAGTCTGAAGCTGGCTTCCTTTCAGAAAACCCTGAAAACACCATCTGTCTTTGGGGATGATAAAGGTGACTTGCTGATCGTCGGATGGGGGAGCTCCAGAGGTGCCATCGAGGAAGCTGTCGAACGCTGCCAGGCTGATAACCTGAAGGTATCGTCACTGCATCTGAAATTTATTCAGCCGATGCCGTCCGGGCTGAAGCAAATTCTCCAGAACTTCGACAAGGTGATGACCGTCGAGAGCAATTGGAACGACAGCCTGGACTCCGAGCTTATCGATGACGACAACCGCCGCTATTCAAACTTGGCGCTGCTCCTCAGAAGCCGTTATCTGATTGATATTGATTGCTGGGGCGAGGTCAAGGGGCAGCCTCTTAAACCGGGTGCCATCTGCCGGGCGATCCGGAGAAAACTGGGACTTGAAGGGGATTGAAGATGACATCCGCGACAACGGAACGTTTGTTGAGGTCAGATACCGAACGCCATCCGATGGAGGATTACCAGCGATGTGATCCACGCTGGTGCATCGGTTGTGGCAACAACGCAATCCTGACCTCCATGCAGCGCCTCTGCCGGGATGAACGCCTGCCGCGCGAGAAAACCGTATTCGTCTCCGGGATCGGCTGCTCGAGCCGCTTTCCCCATTACATGAACACATACGGTTTCCACAGCCTGCATGGTCGCGCCCTGCCGATTGCCGAAGGCATCAAGATGCGTCGGCCGGACCTCCATGTCTTCGTCAATACCGGTGACGGTGACTGTTGCTCGATTGGTACTGCGCACTGGATTCACGCCATTCGCTATAATATGGACATGACCGTGGTGTTGCATGACAACAGCATTTACGGACTGACCAAGATGCAGACCTCACCAACCTCGCCGACTGGTCTGGTCAGTAACACCAGTCCGAGGGGCACACAGTTGCAACCGCTCAATCCCCTCAGCATCACGCTCGGCGTCGCCAATGCGTCAGTCGTCGCCCAGGCGGTCGACTGGATTCCCGATCTTCTGTATCAGACGATTTCCCAGGCGTTCCACCACAAGGGCCTTTCCTTCGTCCGGGTCGTGCAGAGATGCCCGGAGTTTGTCCCGGCAATGTATGAGGCTGCGGTCAACGACCCCTCGAAAGCGCTGTTGCTGAGTCATGAAAACGGTCTTCATATCAGCCCGGAACTGTCGAAAATTTATCGAAACCAGGAGAAACACGACCCCAGTGATATCGACCGGGCACGGGAGATCGCTGCCATAACCGACCGGATTCCGATCGGCATCCTGTTTCAAAACAGGGACGCGCCACGCCACGAGGCTGTCGAGGACCCGGATAAACTGGGAACGCCGGAAATGATCAAAACCGCCCTTGATGAAGAGTTCGACAAATTCACCATCTGGCCCGCCAACTGAATGGAACTGAGAGGCCGTCAATGTTTTCCGCTGAGAATGAAAAAAGCCATGACGTTATGGATCAAAAGATGATTAATCCAGCGGCTTTCCATCTTGTTGGACGGAGTGCCGAAAGCGGCTTGGTCGATATCAATGGTCTCGATCTTAAGCCGGCGCTCTATGCCGGATTCACCGATCTGAATGAACTTCGTCACGATTTTCCGGTTGTGCTGGATAACTATGACGACGAGGGTTGCTTCGTCCGCTCGCTCTGCGATGTCGTTAATCAGGTCATCCGGGAAGTGGTTCCGCCGGGAGCTGAGGGCGAATTCATGCGCAGCCAGATTCTCAATCTTGAGCGCGAAATTCGAGTTATCGCTGCCGACAATGTCAGCATTTCCCTGGCCAAGGCCTGGGACAAGGCCGCCCTCCGCTTGCGCGCGCGCGCGGCAAACGGGTCGCTTGAGCCGCTTGATGAATGCCTGGAACAGGTAGAAGACGCATTTAGGATTGATGGTCAGGTTGTCGATTGTGACGCCGCTATGCCGATGGCCCTGATCCGCCAGGCATGGGCGATTGATCAAAAAACAAAAACCCAGACATACCGGAAAAGGGTCGACGAACTGATTCTCAAGCTGGAAAATATTCTCGGCGCCGAGGTCAAGAAATCCGAACAGACATTGCAGCCCGAAACCCTCAAGGGTTCGGTCGGTTCGAGCTTCGAAAACGCCTTTGACTACGACGCCATGTCGGAGATGCTGACACCGGCTCAACCGCGCGACACCTTGCCTGAAGATCGCCGCGAACGAATCCAGTCCGTTCTCCAGGTTCTGAA
>JAJFIJ010000229.1 GCA_021775105.1 Rhodospirillales bacterium
TTAACCAAACGAATACGTAAATCTTGCGAAATCGTCATGACCTAAGCTCCCTTGCGAATCAATATGCAAGGGAATCACGAATAGCCTTAAAAAGGAATCAATCAAATCCATTTTGATTCAATTTATTTCGGAAGTGCTCTAGTGGAACCTTTAGAAAAGATCACTCGCTACAATATGTTTTGCATATCATGATGTTACGTCGAGGCATTACGATTAAGCTCGCAGGTTAATGTGACAATGCCAAAACAAGATGCCAATCTCCTTTTTTGGAAGGATTTCCACTTCTCAAAAAACACAAGTGACGGGGTTGATTTGGTTGCAAGGGAATACCATGTATGCCACTCGCAGACGCATCAATTGACAAGAACAAGACCAAGAATCTGACATGCGACGATTTCGTGAAAACTGGGGAAGGACGTTGACAGGCATTGTTGCTGCCCTGTTGCTATTTCTTAATGTCTTGACCGCACCGATGGTGTTTGGCAACGATACTCATGATTTCGGGACACCTGACATTATTTCGCACATGACTGCTCTGGAGATTGATTCAGCCTTCACGAAAGACGATCCTCATCAGCATTCCGACACTCGGGAATGCAACGGGATCGCGTGTCAGTTCTATGTTCCGATGGTGAATTTGCCTTTGGTTACTGTTCGGAATGTGGAGGAAGTATTTCCCTTTTCTTCGGATCAGCTGACCAAGACAGATTTGGCTTCACTTTTCCGACCTCCAAGATTTATTCTCTAAGTCTTACGCGCCAATTTGACCGGGTTTCCGGATGGTCCTGAGCCGGATTTGCGCAAAATTTCCTATAAAATCTGAATAAATTATCCGCTCCTGTTCGTATGGTCACATCATTCCTGCGATCTGATATGGGAGCGACAATTGGAGACCATACTAATGTTCAATACGACTAAACTCACCCGAGCCATCGCCATTTCTGCTATATCTGCAACAGTGATAATAAGTTCAGCCCACGTCTGGGCTTCGGGCTCTCATAGCGGCGGCCACGGTACCAAGATGTCTATTGGCGAACCGGGGAAAGCCGCCAAGGCAACCCGCACGATCGAGATCAAGATGTCCGACAACTTTTACGAACCGGAAAATATTTCCGTGAAGGAAGGCGAAACAATTCGCTTTGTTGTCAAGAACGCTGGCGAATTCGTTCATGAGTTTAATATCGGCACGACAGCAATGCATGCGGCCCATCAGGAAGAAATGATGATGATGATGGAACACGGCGCGCTCGAACCCGACAAAATCAATCACAATATGATGATGATGGATATGGGCGGCGGCAAGACCATGAAGCATGACGATCCCAATAGCGTTCTGCTGGAACCGGGGAAATCCGGGGAAGTGGTCTGGACTTTCGCCAAGGCCGGCGACATTGAATTCGCCTGCAACGTGCCAGGACATTATGACGCCGGGATGATGGGCCACATTCGTTTTAACGGCAGCCTGTCCGGTTCCTGAACCCGCGTATCATCTTTCCAGCACAAGGAAATACCATGACAAACCTATTTTCACTGGGGAGACGCGGCAGCTTTGCCGCCGCGTTCTCCCTCTTAATGATACCCACCACCAGTCAGGCCGCGGTGTATGACCTGACGGTTGATAACGTCACCATCGACACCGGAGATTTCCGGAAACAGGGCATCGGCTATAACGGGGCCTCCCCCGGACCAGTTCTCCGGTTCGAAGAGGGCGAGGATGTCACCATCAACGTTACCAACAATCTTGATGAAACGACCTCAATCCATTGGCATGGCCTGATTTTACCCTATCAACAGGACGGTGTGCCAACCATCAGTTATGAAGGCATCAAGCCGGGTGAAACCTTCACCTACAACTTCCCGATTACTCAATCCGGAACCTACTGGTTTCACAGCCATTCGGGTTTTCAGGAGCCGGACGGGGCTTATGGCGCCATCGTCATCAAGCCCAAGAAGCGCGAACCCTTTCGTTATGACCGCGACTACGTCGTACAATTGACGGACAAACACCCGCATGACGGATCTCGCATCATGCGGAACCTAAAAATGATGCCGGATTACTATAACCGCCAGCAACAGACCGTCAGTGACTTTGTCGAAGACGCGTCTGAAAACGGCCTTGATGCAACGATCAGCGACCGGATGGCCTGGGGCGACATGCGGATGATGCCTGCCGATGTCGAAGACCTTCAGGGGTTCACGCCGCTGATCAACGGCAAAAGCGCAAAGCAGAACTGGACAGGTTTGTTCAAGGCCGGTGAGCGGGTTCGGCTGCGCTTCATCAATTCGTCGGCGATGGCGTATTTCGATATCCGCATCCCCGGATTGAAGATGACGGTCGTTAACGCCGACGGCAACAATGTGCAACCGGTCAAGGTCGACGAGTTTCGTATCGCCGTTGCCGAAACCTACGACGTTATCGTCCATCCGAAGGAAGATCAGGCTTACACCATTTTCGCTGCCTCAATGGGGCGCTCGGCCTTTGGCCGGGGAACGCTGGCACCACGTGACGGCATGACGGCGAATGTTCCCGACCTCAAGGAACGGCCACTGCTGACCATGGCCGATATGGGCATGGATCACGGCAACATGGCCGGCATGGAGCATGGCAGCATGATGAAAATGGATGACACTGACGTCAAAGGCATGGACCAATCAAAGATGCCGGGCATGCCCATGGAAAACATGGGTAGCATGAAGGGCATGGACCAATCAAAAATGACAGGGATGGATCATTCAAAGATGGTGGGTATGGGCAAGAAAGCCGATCCCTTCTATGCCGCTGGCAGTGGCCTCGCGCCTGCCGCGACAAATGGTGGAAAGTTCTTGTCCTACAAGGACTTGAAAGCACAAAAGCCGCTTTACAAGCACCGTCCGGCAACGCGGGAAATTGAATTGCGTCTGACCGGCAACATGGAGCGCTACGTCTGGTCGATTAACGGTAAAAAATATCAGGATGATGAAGAAATACGCCTCAAATACGGTGAGCGGGTGCGTTTCAAATTCGTCAACGAAACCATGATGAGCCACCCCATGCACCTGCATGGCATGTGGTCAATCCTCGACACCGGTGCCGGAAAATGGAACCCGATCAAGCACACCGTCAGCATTGCTCCGGGCACCACCGTCTATACCGAAACCGAAGTCGATGCCGCCGGCCAGTGGGCGTTTCATTGCCACCTGTCCTACCACGCCGCCAGCGGCATGTTCCGAAGAGTCGTCGTTGAGGGGGGACCAGAAACGGCGCGCCTTGAGGCAACGGACATCAAGGAGGTTCTGAAATGAGGAATCTTCTGATTGCTTTTGGCCTGGTGGCTACCCTGCACATCGTCTCGCCCGCAGAAGCGCAGGAAAAGAGCATGGTGTTCTACGGTCTTCAGATGGAGGAGCTTGAATATCGGCGGGGTGACGAAAACGAGAACCTGCTCGTCTGGAACGGTGATGCTTTTATAGGCACGGATGAGGTCAAGCTGCGCTGGCAGGGTGAAGGGGAATACGATACGGATGCGACGTCTTTCGAAAGGCTCGAAAACCGAGTTGTTCTGCAGACTCCCATATCCGACTTTTTTGATGTTAAGGGTGGAGTGCGTCTGGATACACCGAAAGGACCGGATCGATGGTATGGGGCCTTGGGCATAACCGGGTTGGCGCCGCAATGGTTTGAGGTAGACGCCGATATCTTCGTTAGCGAGGACGGCGACACCTCAGCACGGCTGGATGTCGAGTATGAACTGCTGATTACCAACCGTCTTATCCTGACACCCTCAGCCGAGATCAATGTTGCGTTTTCCGACGATCCAGAAATTGGAATCGCGACGGGCGTCAATGACATCGAGGCCGGGTTGCGCCTGAGTTATGACCTGATTGACAGGGCGCTCTCGCCTTACGTTGGTGCAGTCTATGAACGAAAACTCGGGCGAACAGCCGATTTCGCCCGTGACGAGGGCGAGGATATAGAAGGCTGGCGCGCCGTCATTGGAACAAAGATTGTGTTCTGAGTTGATGCAGAATGGCCGACTCTTCATTTTTCCTCAAAACGACCTGGAGAGAGGGCATGCCAGCTCTCCAGAGTTCGTTCCTGAAATACCCATGAGGATACATCGAATATCAGACAATCTCTCTCATTGTGATTAAGTCGATCCAGATATGAAAAATCGCCTCCGCCTATATAGCGGCCTGGTCCTTTTTATATTTGTCCTTGGGCATTTCCTGAATCTTTCAATGGGCCTGATTTCCGTTAATGCCATGATCGCGGGGACCAAGATATTCTTGAACCCATGGCATTCAGTCGTCGGCACCAGCCTTTTTGTGAGCGCATTTATTGCCCATACCGGTATTGCAATATGGTCATTATGGCGGCGAAATTCGCTTCGAATGACCGTTTGGGAAGGTATACAAATAAGCCTCGGATTTCTGGCTCCATTCATTTTGGTTGGGCATGTGCTCAGCACCCGGATCGCAGATGTAACTACTGTATATGACCCCAATTACTACACCATTTTGACGGCGTTATGGGTTGAAGCGCCCTGGCGCGGAGTTATGCAAGGCGGTGCGGTTTTAGTGGTATGGATTCATGCGTGCCTGGGTTTACATGCATGGTTAAAAAATTATCCGGCGTATGCCCGGCTACAAAATTTGGCTTTGTCAGTAGCGGTTCTGGTTCCTTCTCTGGCGCTTGCCGGGTATGCCGCAGCAGGAAATCATATTTTGAAAATTGCCCGGTGGGACGGCTGGACTCAATCCATATTCGCCAAGGCCAGCGCGGAGCCAGGAATGATGGCCTTGATGGCTGCGCGCGAAACCAATTTCCAGATTGGCTTTGCCACGTTCCTGTTAGCCCTATTGATAGGGCGGTATATTCGAAAGAGACTGCGGGCACTCTGTAAAAAGCCGCGCCTGTATTACGCACCTGGGAATATTATTGCTGAACTGTTACCCGGTGCAACGTTACTGGAATCCTTTCGTGCGGCGGGAATCCCTCACGCGTCGGTTTGTGGCGGTCGTGGTCGTTGTTCGACTTGTCGAGTCCTGGTCGGGAAAGGTCTGGAATATCTGCCGTCAGCTTCGAGCCAAGAGATCGAGGTATTGTCGCGCATTACCAACTCTTCTGCTGTGCGTCTTGCCTGTCAGTTGCGCCCGACAAAAGATCTGGAAGTTACCGCTTTGGTGAGAGCCGACCCGAGCGCCCGTCAGGCGAATCAACAAAATATATCTCGATCTGATCAGGAAATGGATGTCGCTTTTCTGTTTGTTGATTTACGTGGGTCGACCAGACTTTCCGAAGAACGATTGCCATTTGACGTTGTCTACATTCTCAATCTGTTTTTTGCGGAAATGGCCGAAGCCCTGAATGAAACCAATGGTCACTATGCGCAATTTAATGGTGACGGTTTACTCGCTATCTACGGCTTGGAGAGTGGACCAGAACATGGTTGCTCTGAGGCTATTAACGGAGCGAAGGTTATGTTCTCCAAGCTAGATGATTTGAATAAGCGTCTGAGAGGCGAGTTGACGAGCGATTTGAAAATTGGCATTGGGATTCACGCAGGAGAAGCTATTGTTGGCTCCATGGGACCGCCATCTTCGCCTATTATTTCAGCGCTGGGAGACAACGTGAATATCGCGGCTAGGCTGGAAACATTAACCAAAAAATTCGATGCCCCACTTTTGATCTCAGAAAAAGTGGCAGAACGCAGTGGTGTAGACATTAGAGGAATTACGCGGCGCTCTATTCCGGTTGATGGGAGACTTCAAGAAGTCACTGCTTATGTGGTCAGTGAGCCAGCCCGGTTAGTTTTCAAGGCAAAAGGAAAAGTTGCTTGATCTTCCGCAATGTCCATCTGATATCAACTCGGCCAAAGTGGCTTTAAAAGATCAAAAATGACTTTCTGTTATCCGCCGCGCTCTCAGTTGGCGATCCTTGTCCCATCATTGCAAGTTGCTAACCAGCAAGTTCGGTGACACAATCATATGGCTTTGAATATCCTGTAATCGGGATAGGTGATTTATGGGAAGTGTCAGGTCAGGCTTTCTGTTTGTTTCCATCTTAACGACCATTCTAATGGTCGCCCAACCCGGTCGCGCAAATTCAGGCAATCATTTTATTGTAAATTACGATCAGTTCCGCGCATTCCGTGACGACTATCGTACTAAAAAAATCGAAACAAATCTTGAGGTAAATCGCCATTCGAAATTCAGATTAATCATTCCGAACAAATGCAAAACCCAGGGGGAAATTGAACTCAGAGAATTGGCCGCGACCGGGATGTTTGAAGAGTCATATGTATACGTCCCTTCTCTTTGCCTTTGGATTGAAGTTGGATATAACGAAACGCGGAGCGGGGTGAATCTCGACTCAACATTGATTACCCGGCTAACAGAAGACTTTGACCAATTGGTCATTTACCACATACACGTGGGAGTTCCGCTTCAGATTTCCGGATATTTTCCTGCATATCGTGACTTGGTCAGTCTCATCTTGATGAATGCAAAATTCTTTCGACAACCCCAGACGCAGATTTCCCATCAGGTTGTCATTGAATCGGGTGTTATCGAATACCTGTTCCGGCTCTCACAATCGACGAACCACCTGATAAACAAATTCACCCAAACAGGATTGGAGCACGTCGTTGCTCAAAATCTCGCCTACTTCTATGCCAGAGACAAATACAAAAAACGCTACTACGCCAAGGTTCACGAATGCGAACACCTGGTCGACGGAGACCAGAAAAGTCTATCAGATTGTTTCCCAATGAAGTCCGATGACTTTCGACTGATATACCGAAAGTTGAAACTATCCAACACAACTGGTGTTGATGAATAGAACACACGTGAAGCATTCAACGGGCGATGTTGATCGCGCCTGAATCCCCTTAAAAATTGTGTGATGGTCAATCGCATTGCAGGCCGCCAGATTTTTAACTGGTGGCGGTGCAGGTAAAGCCTGCAACAAAGTACGACATCGCCCGCAGCAGAATAACTTTGTCACAAAATGTCCCTTTGGTGACAAAATTGCGTAACACAATGGACCTATATGTCAGCGTGAAAGACTTGATAGTCGGCGAAATCCACCAACAGTCCAGAATGAAGGGATAAATGATGACAACGATCAGATTGCCAACGGTTCCAGGAAGTGACGGTGTCGCGCATTACTTGGGTGAGATATGGAATTTTCCATTCCTGGGACGGGAGGAGGAACGACTGTTGGCTGAACGCTGGCGGGATCGGGGCGATTCCAACGCTGCACATCTGCTCGTGACATCTCATCTCCGACTGGTTGCCAAAATCGCTCTGAAATACCGAAATTATGGCCTTCCCGTCGCGGACCTGATCTCCGAAGGCAATATTGGCTTGATGAAGGCGGTCAAAAAATTCGACCCGGACAGAAAATTCAGGTTGTCTACTTACGCCATGTGGTGGATTAAGGCTGCCGTTGTTGAACATATTCTGCAATCGTGGTCGATGGTAAAACTGGGAACTGTGGCGTCCCAGAAAAAATTGTTTTTCAGCCTACGTCGATCCAAATCGCGCCTTAACATTCTCGATAATGGTGATCTCACTTTCGATCAGGCACATCGTATTTCAGAAATCACTGGCGCTCCTGCCAATGACGTCATGCATATGAACCGGCGACTTTCGGCTCGAGATTTTTCGCTAAATGCGCCGTTAACTCATGAGGAAGACAGCGGAGAATTTCAAGATATCCTGATTGATGAAAAACCGTCTCAGGAAACGCTGTTCGAAGATCGGCAAGAAAAGGAATTACGGTGCAGGATGCTCAGAGATGCAATAGCCGCTCTTCCCGAACGCCAGCGCGAGATATTCTCTGCACGCCGACTGCACGAATCTCGACCAACCCTGGAGGAACTGGGGGTGCATTATGGCATCTCCCGCGAACGGGTACGACAGATCGACGCACAGGCCTTTGAGCGTGTGAAAAAAATCATAACGAGCCCGGAACCCATCGACAAGGTAGAAAAATCGGCAAAGGACGGGGGTTTTGGCTAACTATGGACCTGTGGCCTGTCTTGTAATCCTGTCATGACATGATCTTAAATCTTCGCCTCGTGGTGGTGATGTTTTTATGGGCTATCTGTTTCCCCTTGATCACCATTGGTATTGAGTATTCCCCTCACCTGACGTTCGCGACAATTCGCGCATTTATGTCTGGGGGAGCACTGCTGGTGGTAGCATCTATTTTGGGATGCCGCCTGCCTCGCGACGTCAGAGATTGGTTGGTCTTAGCCGCTATAGGATTTGGTGCGACAACTCTTGGGTTTTTTGGGATGTTCCACGCAGCAGAGTTTGTTTCCCCGGGTATCGCCACGGTGATTGCCAGTACCCAACCCCTGATGGCGGCCTTAATGGCGCACTGGTTCATTGGAGAGCGATTGAGTAACCGTGGGAAGATTGGATTGATCCTCGGGTTTTTCGGGATTGTCTTGATCTCGGTTCCACAGCTTTCTATGAATAACAGCGACGCCTTTCTGATAGGGACGGGCTATATCGTCGCCGCCACCATCGGCATCACGATCAGCAATGTGCTCATCAAAAAAGTTGTAAACAGAATAGACCCATTAATGGCGATGGGTTGGCAGCTGGTGATTGGCAGTATCCCGCTTGCAGTCATTGCAGTCGCGACAGAAGATCCGACGGCGGTCAATTGGACGGTAGAGTTTCTTGGAAGCCTGATTGGACTCAGTTTAGCGGGGACGGCGCTCGCCTACTGGATTTGGTGTAGGATTTTGAAATCAGTCAAACTTAGCCACGCGAACGCGTTTACATTTCTCGTGCCAATGTTCGGTCTGGGGATGGGGTTAAGTTTTTACGGGGAACAACTTCCTGCTATCGCAATGGCGGGGATCGCATTGACGTTGCTCGGCATTTACCAAGTCGCCAAAAGTATTGAATATCGACCAGCAGGTGACCGGGACAAAAATTAGAATCGTGTTTTTATCTTTCGATTGAAAACTGACGACTGTCAAACTTTGTTACAAACAAGACAGATAATGGCAAATTTCAGCCACAAGTATGACCTATATTTCTATT
>JAJFIJ010000230.1 GCA_021775105.1 Rhodospirillales bacterium
CTTGCGAAGCAGGTGATCGGGCGGAACCAAACTCTCAAGCGTCACCATCTCAAGTTCGGTTTGTTGCGCAGAAGGTTTTTTTAACATATCCCATTGAATCAAAAGTCCCCGCCAATGGCGAGGACTTTGTCAACGGTCTGACCCCGCTTCGGCGGGGTTTTTTAATGCGGAATTTTTGAAAGATCAATTTCAGCCGGACACATCGACAATCGAGCCGCGGGGAATCTGTACGCCGGGACTGAACGAGCGGACGTTGTCATCGGCGATCCTCAAATCAATCCGTTGCTGGACCTGGGAGTCACGCTGCTCAATCTGGCGCAGCGTCAGGCGTTCATCGCGGTCGGTGAGGAAGGTCTCGAAATCCGGACGGGTTGCCAGATCATTGCGAAATTCGTCAATCGAATCCAGCGCCAGCGCCTCTGCGAGCTCGCTTTCAATAAGCCCGAGAATCGCCGCCTCGTCGTCGCGTGCGGCGTTAAGCTCGCTGGTAATATCATCGCGAATCTGTCGGTAGCGCGCATCGCCGTCAACAGAATCCAGAACCTGCTGCTGGCCGGAAAGCTTCAGGCGTTTCGACAATTCCGTTTCGACATCGTCACGACGGTCACGAATGGATTGTGCGGTGCGGGTGGCTTCGGCAACGGCGAGCTCGGTTCGTCGTGAATTTTCTTCAACACGGGTTTGCAGCGCGAGTTCGCTGGCTTGGCGGACGGCGTCGCGTTCCCGCCGCGCGTCGGCTGCTTCGCGAAAGCGAATCGCAGAAGAAATAGCGTTGAAGGCAACCTCAGCCACAATAGAATTTAACCAGCAAGTTCAGACAAGATTCAATTTCAACAGTGAATATTAGTAAATTTCGGCGGAGTTTTCAATATCTGGAGAGGCGTAGACCGTTAAACCACAGAAACCAAGAAGGGGCCGCAAATAGCGGCCCCTTCGGTGGTCTAACCCGCGTTGTGCCTTACGCGGCGTGCTCGACGCCCTTTTCGGTGAACGTCTGCTGCAATTCTCCGGATTCATACATTTCACGAACGATATCGCAGCCGCCGATGAATTCACCTTTGACATAAAGTTGCGGGATCGTCGGCCAGTTGGAGAACTCCTTGATGCCCTGACGGATATCGGCATCTTCAAGAACGTCTACGCCCTTGAATTTGACCTGCATGGTTGTCAACGCATGGGCCACAGCAGCGGAAAAACCGCACTGTGGAAACATCGGAGACCCTTTCATGAACAGGACCACTTCGTTTTCGTCGATTTCGGACTGAATGCGACTGGCTGCCGGATTATCACTCATTTCAAATTCCTTGTCTCGTTGCTGAATATGCTGGTTTAGTTTTGCTCAGGCGTGCTGGTTTGAAGCGCGAGTGCGTGTAACTCACCCCCCATACGGCCCTGCAACGCCTGATAAACCATCTGGTGTTGCTGGACCCGGCTCTTTCCGGCGAAGGATGCGGAAACAACGTAAGCTGCATAATGATCACCGTCACCACGCAAATCCTCAATCGTTACAACAGCATCGGGGATGCTTTCCTTGATCAGATCCTCGATAACCGATGCTTCCATCGCCATGTTATTCTTCCTTTCCGCATTTTATCGGGCATTTGCCCGTCGTTGGAATAGGATATGGCCCTATCTGTCGGGTGGGTCAACCCTTCGGTAATTATGGATTTAGCCAACCCTAGCCGTCTTTTTCGGAAGAGCCGTCTGCCTGATCAAACAGGTCACCGAGTTCGCGCATCAGGAAAGGCAGGTCGCGATAACGTTCATGCTCTTTTTTGCCGCGCAGCAGATGTACCAGCATCTTCTCTCCACGCAGGAACAGGTCCGGGTTTTGAAAGCTGATGGCGATCAGCGCCAGTTCCAGATCCTTGCCTTTGGAGAAGGATTCAAATACCCGCACAGATGAGTCCATATCTTCAGAAATCTGGCGAAGGGCAGAAATTTCCTTCCTCAAGTCACCGGGAACAATGGCAAACAGGTTCATCAGCCGCGTCATATCTTCTTCTTGCGGGGCCAGATAAACGGAATGAGCGTTAAGCAGTCTGGCCTTGATCTCGCGGCATTCCGCATTCTGTTTATCGATGATTTCGACGTCGTGATCCCAGTCTTCCCTGGTATATTCTCCCTCATCGGCGATCGCGTCCTTGACGACCCGGCTGATGGAACCAAATATCCCGCCTTTTTCCTCTTTTGGCTTTGCCGGATATTCTTTTTCTTCCATGAAGTGACGCCATGTAACGTTCCAGATATTCCACAATTCCTTATGGGTTCCGGGATCATTGATGCGTTGCTCGAGATATTCCTTGCGCTGGTCGGTGTCCTTGCGCTTGGCTTCGCTGATGATGTAGCGGCAATTGGCGATAATCCAGGGCATGAAGGTATCGCGAACCACGTTTTCGAAGGTGCGGGCGAAATCTGAAGAGACGATGAACGGAAGTTTTCGACCATCCAGCGTTTCCTGCGGGACGCCCGTCCACATGACCTGAAATTTCTGATCAATGGTATCACAGTAAACATCAGAGAAAATCGCTTCGGTTTCATCCAGGCTCTGGCGAAGCCGTTTATGGCGTTCTTCATCCTGGCGTTCCTGTTCGCGCGCCGCCGCGCGTTCCTGTTTGTGCGCCGCCCACTCCGCCGCACGTTTGATACGGTCATCCTTGATGGCGCGTAAAATTGTCGTGGTTTTCGAAGCGATCCCGGACAGGTCATCAAGATCGGATGTCGCGATTATTGCCAGCTTCTGGGTGTATTTTGCCCGTACATCTTCATCGCCGTTGCGGGTGAACAGCGTCTGGATGATCATGGCCGTGCAGTCGATCAGGGTTTTTGATTTCCGCGCTGCTTCTATCAGCTGAATCAGTCCGTCATCCGGATTTTCAAATACTGTTTCCCAGTCAACAGTACCGTCCGGCAGTTTCGGCCAATTTGCATGAATTTCGTCTTCCGCCACCTGGGCCCCCACGACACGTTTGCTTTCCGAACGCTATAGGGTTTTGCCCGTGCCGACAAGCTGGAGAGGAAAAGCGTCAGATTGCCATGTAATCGGGAAACCAGCTTTCATGGCTGTGGCGCAGTTGCTGGATGCTGATCTGCCCGTTGGATGTCAGAGCAACGGCATTTCCAGTAACTTTGCCCATCAGAAAGGCGGGGATGCCGTCTTCGTCAGCATGAGATAATAGATGGGGGGCATCCTTTGTTGTGACAACATAGCGGCCCTGGTCCTCGCCAAAAGCCCAGGCATGCACCGGTACGCCGCCGTCGGGCTGCGAAATCTCGCAACCTTTGCCCCCTGACAGGGCCATTTCGGCAACGGATGAAAGCAGGCCTCCATCTGAAATATCGTGGCACGCATTGATCGTCCCGGCGAGAATATGCTGGCGGACGAAGTCGCCGTGGCGCCTTTCCAACCCAAGGTCTACCGGCGGAGGGGTGCCTTCTTCACGGTTTTCGATCTCACGCAGAAACAGCGACTGACCCAGATGCCCGGCGGTATCGCCAATCACAATAATGCTGTCTCCGTTATCGACAAATGCCATGCCAACGGCCTTGGCTGCGTCCTTCAGCAAACCGACGGCACCAATCGTCGGTGTCGGCAGAATAGCCTGCCCGTTGGTTTCGTTATATAGCGACACATTGCCGGAAACGACGGGGAAATCGAGCGCCAGACACGCTTCCTTCATGCCTTCGATGCAGCCCACGAACTGGCCCATGATTTCCGGTTTTTCCGGGTTGCCGAAGTTCATGTTGTCGGTGATTGCCAGCGGTATTGCGCCCGTAGCTGTCAGATTGCGCCAGGCTTCGGCAACCACCTGCCTGCCGCCCTCAACCGGATCAGCCAGACAGTAACGCGGCGTACAGTCACTGGTGACCGCCAGAGCCTTGTCGGTTCCATGCACCCGGACAAGTCCGGCGTCGCCACCGGGGCGACCGAGGCCAATGGTGTCGCCCATGACCATGTGATCATACTGTTCCCAGACCCAGCGTTTGGACGCCATGTTGGGACAACTGAGCAGTTTTTCCAATGTCGCCATGATATCAGCCGGTACGGCGATATCATCGGCGGAAACATCGTCGGCCTTTGCGGTCGGCACCCATGGCCGGTCATATTCCGGCGATGCCAGCGCCAGCGGATCAATGGGCAGATCGGCTACCTGCTCGCCTTTGTGGGTCAGTACCATATGCCCGCTTTCGGTCAATTGCCCGACAACGGCGAAATCCAGTTCCCATTTTTCGAAAATCGCCCGCGCCTGATCTTCCGTGCCGGGTTTAAGGACCATCAGCATACGTTCCTGACTTTCCGACAGCATCATCTCGTAAGGCGTCATGTTTTCTTCACGCTGGGGCACCAGATCAAGGTTCAGTTCAACCCCGACGCCGCCCTTTGATGCCATCTCGAACCCCGATGAGGTCAGTCCGGCGGCACCCATGTCCTGAATGCCGACGATGCAGTCCGTCGCCATCAG
>JAJFIJ010000024.1 GCA_021775105.1 Rhodospirillales bacterium
TACGTCCGGCCCCCTATCTTGCATCGCGCGGTATGAAGTGGATTCAGCACTACGATGAACCCGGCCTGTCAGATGAGGATCTTAAATCATACCTCGCAACGTCACACCGGATTGTCTCGCTCGGGTTAACCAAGAAAAAACAAAAAGAGCTGGGATTGAACCAGGTGGAGGTTTGAGCAGGGTAGCGATAACGGCAGATGGGCACCGTTTTACAACTTCGGGTTCCAGATTTCATAAGCCTGGGCGATGATTGCGTTTTCATTATGGTGAAACTGTCCGTCGGATATGGCTATGGCCTGCATGGCCTGAAGCACCATCGGAATAAGTGCCGGGTCATCTATCCGCCGGACCGACCCTTCGATGGTGTGCGGCAGGTTTTCCTGGATTATCAATCTCTGGGTTTCTTCCCCATGAGCATCAATTGAAGCCCGCAACCCCGTGGCACCTTGAAAATACCCACCGGCGACAAACAACTGGAATTTTGGAATCTGCCGCCAGATTTCGGTGATCTCCTCATGGCGCTGCTTTTCATCGGCATAAACTGTCAGCATCAATAACCGTAATACGGCGTCGATTGAATTTTTCGGATACTGACGTTCAATAGGGCTCATGAACCTGAGACGATCTGATGTTAATAGGAAATTTGTATTCGGAAGGCGAGAAGGGGTCAATGGTTGAGGTGGTTCAGAAGAGGGGCCTTGTCTGGCTGTTTGGTTCCAACCTGTGATGACTGTTGTGTGATCCGGCACCAAACTGCAGATGCAGGTCAATGACAATCTCCTTCGCTCAAGAGCGGGTGCAATCGTATGACGAGATATCTCGCGTCCCGAGGTGTAGCAAGGTGTTACTTTCTATTTGTGTTAATGCCGAACTACTATGAAGCGGTATTTGGCGTTACCTGCTTGCTCTTTGGGGGATTGGTTGCTGTGTTTTGTGATATTAGTGTGTGATTTTGTTATCGCGGGGAAATCTTTAAATGTCTTGGTCGCTAAATAACACCACCTCTAACGGAGGAGGAAGGTTGTGGTTGAAAATAATCGGCTGGAACATCAGCCTGATACTTGTTGGTCTTCTGGTAATTGAGGGGGTTTTTGGTTCGTGGTTTCGTGCACCTCAGCTCTGGAGCCTGAGTATATACCGAAACAAGGACTGGACGCTTTCGGTCAAAGAAAGATACCCGGGATATTCCGAGATTAACTATCGTCGAGATTATTTCGGATTACGCGGAAATTACGGTGACCCAGAGGATGCTCACATCGTCGCGCTCGGGGGCAGCACCACTGATGAAAGATTTGTTTCAGAAGGCGAAACCTGGCCGGATATCATGGGGCAATGCCTTTCGGAAAACAGATCCAAAATCAATGTCGCAAACGCCGGGGTCACCGGGCAAACGACAAGAGGTCACATCTATAATTTCGATGTTTGGTTGAATTATATCCCCGGTCTGAAACCGGATTATTTTGTTGCCTTGTTTGGAATTAACGAACGCGCGGCAGACGTTGATCAGGATTGGGACTTTGTTCATCGGTGGAATGAATCTGACCGGGATATTTCCTATCTGAAAATATTCCGGAAATGGGTGTATATGAACAGCGCCGTCTATACTGCTTTCCGTACGATCAAGGGAAACTTCAAGGCCCATGAAGCAGGCGTCGGGCCGTTGGCAGGCAAGAACTTTGATCGAAGGGTCTTTCCTTCGAGCACCGCTACAAAGGGCCTGACCTTTGCCGAGAAACAAGATTTAAAATTTTCAACGGTTGCCAATCGATCAATGGAAATCGGGTCGGACGCGTTCAAGGAAAAGGTCGCGGCATATCAGTTGTCATTGGCCCCTAAACTAAAAGCACTAAAAATACGCCTGAAAACCCTTCGTCAAAGAATTCTCGACTTTGGTTCCATTCCGGTATTCGTCACTCAAAGTTGGGGGTTGTATCGGCTCGAAAATGGGGTGGTGCGAGGGGATATTGATTTTTATCTACGCCCACATCTGGAAAACCGGACGGTAATGGAATTTTGCCGCGAGACCGGCACCCGGTGTATCAATCTGGGAGAAGAACTGCCCTTTACCGATGGTGACTTCTGGGATGCCGCCCACACGACCCCGAAAGGCTCCAGGAAAGTTGGCGAATTTATCTGCGAACGATTGAAGTCCTGGGATCAATTTTACAAACAAATTGATAATGGCCGCAACGGCTGATGTTGATTCAAGGTGGTGCGGCAACGAAACCCAAAAGAAAAATGACCCAGCGGCTTCCCGAAAAATCATTAAACAGAATGGTGCCGGCTACAAGATTCGAACTCGTGACCTACTGATTACAAATGAGAAGGTGCTTGATTATGTATGGTGTCTATGGGTACTATGAGGTATTGAGAAATATGAGGTTTTTTCAATAACTTGTGGATATAGGCATTGTTATGCACTCCATACAAACCATCAAATGTCATTGGTTTTGCTACCCCAAAATTGGCTGGGGTAGCAAATGGGGTAGCAAGCGTTCGGTGTGGTGCCCGTCATGACGCGCTTTACCGATAAGTTCATTCAGGGGCTAAAGCCCAAACCAGCCCGATATGAGAAATGGGAAGGCAACGGCTTTGGTGTCCGGGTGTCGCCAAAAGGCGTTAAGACATTCGTATTCGTCTATCACATGGACAAGCGCTCCCGACGAATGACCATGGGGCGTTACAAGGACCGTAAGGGGCTATGACGCTAAATGGCAATACTGTAGAACGAATCTTAGCCAAGGTTGGAGATTTTCCAGCGAGTTTGGACAAGGCTGCGCTTATTAGAGACCTTGAACGAGCTGACCTGAGGGCTGACATTTATGATAGCGCCAGCGCCCAGCCAACGGATGAGATGCGTAAAAACAGGCTGGCCAATATAGAGAAGTACGCCAGTTTATTAATTGAGGAACTAATTGACCAATCGGGTTTACTGACAAAATCGGCATGGGATGACCCGAACGAGTTGGAAAGTTCAGTCTACCTCGCATTGGAACGACATCGACTAGAAAAAGGTTTGAATTTCGATGCTGTATCAATTGAGATAGGTATCTTGGCCGATGCCGCCCGAGCAGCACGAAGGGCATTAGAGCGCGGTGAGTTCCATATAGGTGATTCGTGGCCTGACGATGAGACCATACCCAAAGGTACCGAGCATTTAGTGACAGAATGGTTGCCAGAAGCCTATAAGCGACATTTCGATGAGAGATTTGGTAGCTCAGTCAGCGAAACAACCGGACCTGGCCCCGGTATTCGGTTTATATCTGCATGTCTTGAGGAGCTTCAACGCCCCTTGGGACCGGAAGCAATAAAGAAACGTCTGGCTCGCGCTAAATCCAAACCGGGGACAACTATCAAAAAATAGCCCTGTGTGTCCCCTCACACCTACCTACCCATCCATGAGCAAGTAGCCTTATCAACGCCATGCGTAACCGCATACCCAACGCGGTCGCATTCACCCAATAGCCGGGCGTTGGCAAGGAGACACACTATGGAAACCAAGTCCCGTGAAGTTATACGGATGGGCCGGGTTAAGAAAGAAACCGGTCTTTCCCAGTCCACGATTCATCGTCGCGCATTCGATCCCGACGACGAATTCCCCGCCGCAATTTATCTGAGCCCCGGTTGTAAGGGCTGGTATCTCGACGAGTTGATTGCTTGGCGTGATGGTTGCCCGCGGTCGGTTGATAAAGCCAACGTGACTTTGGAGGCGGCCTGAGACCACCCACGAAAAAAGCCAGCGTCGGAAGCGCTGGCCTTTCGCAATACTGAAATCAACCCCTCACAAAAAGGATCAACGAAATGAATTTTATACATACCCCTGAAAAAATCCACACATATCTCAAGCCCCGCTCACAAGTCCTCATTAAGTTAAAGGCTTCGCTGGCACTCGCCCCGTGTGAAATCGAAAGCCCAATCATTTGCGCGCACTTCCGCTTGCCGTCGAAGCAGAAAATCGCTCGCCAGATTGAGGCGGAAACTTTGCGTCTCCAGAAGAGGGGATATGCCAATGGATAGCCTCAAAAACTCAACCGCTGTTCTTGCCGATATCGCAAAGAAAATAGATGTCGAGCAGGAGGCGATACAAAGCGCCTTCGCCATGAGCCTTACACACGCCATTGAGGCGGGTGAATTGTTGCTCAAGGCTAAAAAGGTAGTCTCCCACGGCGAATGGTTATCATGGTTGAAATTGAACTGCATCGTCTCCGCCCGATTAGCCCAAACGTATATGCGGCTGGCGAGAGAGCGGGAACAGATTGAGGCTAAATGCGCAGACTCTGCGCTTTTGTCGAACGATAGTGCTTTGAAGCTACTGGCAAGCCCAAAGGGTGTCGTGCCGGGATTATATGGTGATGCTCCAGCAATCGAAGCGCCTAGCCCCGGTCACTATCTCACTGGCACCAACCGAGCGGATATCGGCGAAGACGTAGCCTACATTATGCCGTCAAACCTGCATGGCTTCTATCACGTCGCGTCAATGTTTGTTGAGGATCGCGAAGCCCCAACGCTGGCAACCAGCACGATCAGGCCCGTTCACTCCGATGCACTCGGGGCGGTTTTGATGGTGAGTGGATTTCCGGTCCAAGACGCCGATTGGGAAGAAGCCGAAAGCCCAGGCCCGTTTGCCAGCAATCCTTGGAATGAGGAGTTGTCAGAATGAAACAATTTCTCAAAATCAAGATTGTTGAGCCAGATCCCGACCTACCGCTTTTGAATCGCGTCCGTGAGGTGACAATCACAGGACGCCGGAACTGTGAAACGCTCATGGCTCTTATTCATGCCGGACAGCAAGGAATTACCCCGCTCGAGCGGTGGGCGGCTGGAAAGCGCTTAGGGCACTACGTATGGAAATTACGCTCCTGGGGCCTCGATATCGAAACCATCAATGAAAAGGCAGGTGACGTACCGTATGGCCGCTATGTGCTGCATTCAACAGTTCAAGTGCTCAACCGCGATGATAGCGAGGCCGCGTAATGGGTACCCGTGTTGGGGCATTAAGGGCTCGTATGTTGAACGCGAACAGACAGTTGAGAGGTTTGTACGGCTAAGATCCGCAACTCAGGGCGACAGCGAGTCAGTACCGTTGGCATTAAACGAAGACGCTTTGAAGGGAAGGCCAGTGATGGATGTAACCGAACATTATCAACTGGTACCGTCCTTGCTGCCAGATGACCTATGGCTGGGAGATCCTTCTCCCCGCGATACAGCGGGATGCGTTGTTCTGCTTGAAGAAGCAATTTATTTGGTCGTTAGGTTTGAGGGGCATGCTGGAACGAACAATGTTGGCTACCTAAATTTAAAGTCAGGTGAGATTTGTTTTAAAATTGATCATGACCACAACTACATAAGCCGACGTTGGCGAGTCGAAAGTATCGACCAGAATCCTAAACCAGAAATTGTCTTAAAATATCTGGTTGATATACCTGCGCACTACAATCAATAACCCAAAACACTTCTTTCAAATATCTTCCATAAATACGCAGCAGCTTCTCCCTCGTCCATATCCTGACAGTTATCTCCAATCATCGGCATTCCAAGGCCCTTGAAAAATAACCGCCGTCCATCATCCTCTGCGTATACCTGTTCATTCAAAGTGGAATCATCATAAATGTTCACATCGTGGCCGCTGTAGTATTTGATGCTGTTACCGTGTCTTCTCTCGAGCGACATCCAGATTTTGCATTGGCTTAGAAGGTTACCGTTTACAAACACCTTGGCGGTGAAGCGAGCGTTTGGATATTGTTCGAATTCTGTTTGGACATGATCAGGGTCGCTTGCTTCCAATTCAGATAGCTTAGATCTGAAAATCTTCTCCGTTTCGGCAAAGGCACTCTTAACAAATCCCATTACTTCTTCGTCCGTTGCGGGACGACGGACTGAGCGTGTTTGTTGTTTGGGCTTGGGCGTTGTTGTTAGTGTGACGGCGACTTCATGCTCCCGAAACAGTTCGAAGAGTTCTTCGCTCCCTGCGTCCTTTGGAAGCTCTACCACACCAACTGAATTGCCATGAATATGGCTCGCTCCTTCAGTATCGAAGTGCTGCATAAACAGTACAGTGCCAAAGACTGAGTTGGGAGTAGCCGCCGGTTCAATCCTTGCGCCTTTATCGACTGCGGAACCATGGACTCTGGCCTTACCGCTTTCGTCTTCCGTAATGTTTGCCAGCCCCATATCCAGGCCAACTCTGATTCCAATCGGCTTTTCAGAACCTACGCCCCGCCAGTTGTTGTTTCTGAACACGTCACGGATATGAAGGGCAAGCTCTGCGCCTTTCGTCGCCGATCCCACTAGCGCCAGAAAACCGTCTCCCCGGTCGCCAATATAAAAGGCTCCGAACTTGGGGGTGGCGGCTTCTTTCATCAGGGTATTGATGATGTCGGAAAGTTCCCGTTTCACAGGCCCGTCTGGAATATTCGATGATTTGACGACATCACAATACAGGATCGCACAGATTTGTTCTCGGTCGTTCATTGATGCCCCTTGTGCTGCCCAGCAATGCTGATAACAGAGAATTAGATTAGGGGGCAAGGGCCGGGAGGAAATGCCAAATTCAGTAATATTCCTGCAGTTTTGCTACCCCATTTGCTACCCCAAACAAAAAATGACCTAACGGTTTCCCGCTAAGTCATTGAAAAGAATGGTGCCGGCTACAAGATTCGAACTCGTGACCTACTGATTACAAATCAGCCGCTCTACCAACTGAGCTAAGCCGGCACGGACATTCTGGCGAACAGGCGCGGACATTATAACGCGGTTTCGCTTTCGGCAAGACCCCGAAATTGGGGTTTGCGTCTTTTTTACAAAAAGAGGTGGGTGTGGTTGGACAAAAGTCGACCGTCGTACCTTTTTTCGGCACGACGGTCGTCCTGTTTTTCTTACGTATCCTAGGCTTTCTTGTTGCTGTATGTCCTGAGGCCCATAAACAGGCTGATACACATCAGCAACAACACAATGGTGAACGGAAAACCGGTCGAAACGGCCATTGCCTGCAACGCCGTCAGGCTTTCCTTGCCGCCGACGATCAGCAGCACTGCTGCCACCAGCCCTTCAAATACACACCAGAAAACCCGTTGGGCCGCTGGTGCGTCGGTTTTGCCGCCGGCCGTGATGGTATCGATAACCAGCGAAGCCGAGTCCGACGAGGTTACAAAAAACACCAGAACCAGAATAATGCCGATAAACGACGTAATTGTTGCTAACGGCAGGGGTTTCAGCATTTCGAACAGTTTGAGCTCGAGCGCTGCGGCTTTTACCGGGGCTGCCGCATCGGCGACAACCTGGGCAATGGCTGTTCCGCCAAAGGCTCCCATCCAGACCATGGTCACCAGGGTCGGGATCAGGATCACGCAGAAGACGAACTCGCGTAACGTCCGACCGCGTGACACACGGGCGATAAACATGCCGACAAACGGCGACCATGAAATCCACCAGGCCCAGTAAAATGATGTCCAGCCCTGTGAGAAATTGGCATCTTCCCGACCAAACGGCATCGACAGCGGTATAACGTTCTGAACGTAGGAGATTGCGCCGGAAAAAATTGAGTCGAAGATCGCTGCCGTTGGGCCGACAATGATTACAAATGCCAAAAGCAACAACGCCAGCCCGATATTGACTTCGGATAATACCTTGACGCCGCCATCAAGGCCGCGCAGCACCGATATCAGGGCCATTGAGGTGATCACCGTGATCAGAATGACTTTGGCTGCATTGCCGGTGCCCCAGCCAAACAGGAAGTTGAACCCGGCCAGCGCCTGTTCAGTGCCAAACCCGAGTGAGGTGGCGATACCAAACAGCGTTGCGAACACCGCCATGATATCGATGATGTGTCCCCACCATCCCCAGACCCGCTCGCCGAGCAGGGGATAGAATGCCGAGCGCAGGGTCAGTGGCAGGTTATAGTTGAAACTGAAAAACGCCAGCGCCAGCGCAACAACGGCGTAAATTGCCCACGGGTGCAAGGCCCAGTGGAAGATGGTTGCCGCCATACCAAGACTGCGGGCGCCGTCAATATCACCGGCGGCCGCGCCCAACGGTGCCCAGTCTGTACGCATGCCGCCTTCCATTGATGTTCCGCCCATAGATGAAGCGAAATGCGACATCGGTTCGGAGACGCCAAAGAACATCAGTCCGATGCCCATACCGGCAGCAAACAGCATGGCAAACCAGCCGAGGTAACCGTAATCCGCTTTGGCGTCGGCACCGCCAAGGCGGATTTTACCAAACGGTGTGACCAGCAGCATCACGCAGAACAGCACAAAAATATTTGCCGCACTCAGAAAGAACCAGTCGAACGTTGACGTCAGGGTTGGCCGCAGCCAGCCGAAAAATTCGGTCGCACCCTGCTGGAACATCAGCGTAATAATTACAAAAGCAACAATTGAAAGCCCGGATATCATGAACACCGGGTTATGAATATCCAGTCCGAAAGGCGTAATGTTGTCCTGACCGATCTCGTAGCCGGTCTTTGCTTCTTCAACCGTGACTGCATCAGACATAATGTTCCCCTTTGTCGTTCCCTTGATCGACCACGTAGCGCTGTACGCTTTTGTGTTTTTTATTGTTGGCTGGCGCACCCGAAACCCGCCGCAGTGGAATACGGTCAATTTAGGGATGATAATTCGGCGGTATTTGATTTTCTCCGACCTTTTGAGGTCAATTTCAGACGCTCGTCGGGTCGGATTCAGGATATTCCCTGAATTTGGCGATATCCGGTTTGACTATTTTCGGCTTCGTTGGCGCGACACTTCATAAAGGGTGATCGCCGCAGCGTTTGACAGGTTGAGGCTTTCCATGGCGCTGGAAATGGGGATTTTGACAAGGTGGTCGCAGGTTTCCCGGGTCAGGCGGCGCAGGCCTTTGCCCTCAGCTCCCAGAACAATCACAATACGTCCCTGCAAATCCATGTCGGAAACAGCCTGTTCGGCATAACCGTCAAGGCCAATGCTCCAGAACCCCTGTTCGCGGATGTCTTCCAGCGTTCGCACAAGGTTGGTCACCCGCAGCATCGGCAACGTTTCAAGTGCCCCGGCGGCGGCTTTTGCCAGTGCACCACTTTCATCGGGAGTACCGCGATCAGGTACAATGATGCCCGACACATTGAACGCTGCTGCTGTTCTTAAGATAGCGCCGATGTTTCGAGGGTCATTTGCCTGATCAAGGGCGAGGAGCACTACTGGCGCATTTTCACCATACCCGGCAATCACGTCCTGAATATCGACGTGGGGCAGGGCGGATGCGAGGACAGCGATACCCTGATGAACGCAATCAGGCGGCAGTTCTGCTTCAAGGGTCTGGCGATCAACAATTTGCGGCTCGACGGGGGCGGCAATGTTTTCCAGATCGAGGTCGTCAGCGGCATTTGCTGTAACCAGAAACCGGCTGATTCGGCGGGCCGGATTTGCCAATGCCGCCAGACAGGCATGCGGGCCATAAATCCAGTTGCCGGACGCCGGTTTTCGATGCGGCTGGGTCGGCTGGGATTTACGGTTCTGTTTGTGGCGCTTGCGCTTGATCATGGGGCCATTTAACATGTCTTTTACTGAATGTCTGCACACGTCTGACACCTTAATTTTTGAGGTGGAAGCAATTGCAGACTTTTGTGCTGTCTTTTGAGTTGACAATAGCGGTCAAATCCTCATATTTCGGGTCCCCGGCGACCATTGGGCTGTCCGGGACCGTGATGGAGGGGTGCCCGAGTGGCTAAAGGGGACGGGCTGTAAACCCGTTGACGTACGTCTACGTTGGTTCGAATCCAACTCCCTCCACCATAATGAGGCGCGTCGAAAGAGGATTTTGAACGCCGGAGCGCGGA
>JAJFIJ010000231.1 GCA_021775105.1 Rhodospirillales bacterium
CATGAAGCGCTTGAAACCCCGAACCCTGGATGAGCTTTGGAAAGCTGCCGGAACAGTCTGCGATCTGTTCAAGCCCGAAGAATGTCGCAACTTCTTTGCTGCTGATGGATATGCGTCAGAATAAATCGGAACCGCTCTAGTAGCACAGGTGTAGCACAGCAAAACCAGACGCTGACACTGGATTCATCATATGCTACTAAGTCATTGAAAGATTTGGTGCGGGCGGCCGGACTTGAACCGGCAAGGCCGTGAGGCCGAGGGATTTTAAGTCCCTTGTGTTTACCAATTTCACCACGCCCGCACGGTCGGGAAACTATCCGAGACATGGCTGAGCGGCAAGACATTTGCTGAGGCTTTTGTCGGTGCAAATTTCGCTGTTCGGGATGGCACTTGCCGGGATCAGGCTGTAGGCTCCGGGCCATGACTGACGACGAACTCTCCCCTGCCCCGCCGGACTTCGACCGGGCCTTTGAGGACAAACTTCTCGAGCTGTTTCGCTGGCGGCGCGACGAGCGCCATTTCAAACCCGATCCACTGGCCGACGGCGAACTGGATGACCTGCTGAAACTGGTATCGCTTGCGCCCTCTGTCGGTAACAGCCAGCCTTGGCGGTTTGTCAGGGTGGTCTCATCAAACAAACGCAAAGCCATCCGCGATAATTTCATGGCCTGCAACTCGGAAGCGCTCGGCGATTATCATGGTGAAAAAGCCAAACTTTATGCGTCGCTTAAACTGGAAGGCATGGACCGGGCACCGGAACACCTTTCCGTATTCGTTGACAACGATACTGACACCGGTCAGGGGCTGGGCCGCAGAACCATGCCGGAAACGCTGGCTTATTCGGTGGTCGGCGGTATTTACCTGCTGTGGCTGGCGGCGCGCGCGCGGGGCATCGGTATCGGCTGGGTATCGATTATTGACCCTGTTGAGGTGGCAAAAACCCTTGAGGTACCACCGTCATGGTCGCTGGTCGCGCATCTTTGTATCGGTTATCCCGAACAGCACCACATCGACCCGGAACTTGAACGCGTCGGCTGGCAGGACCGGCTGGATGTCAGTGAGTTTGTTACAGAGCGGTAGTTTTTTAAAAACTGGATCATATCCGAGAGATCACCCCCACCCCGGCCCTCCCCCACAAGGAAGAAATTATGCGTTTTCAAATACTTACTCCTCCCCCCTTGTGGGGGAGGTTGGGTGGGGGGTGATCTGCCAGCGGAACCCAATCTCAAAGTTTCTCTTCAATCGGCTCGACGCCGTGTTTGCGGATCAGGGCGCAGATTTCGTCGATTGCGGCGTTTATCGCGTTCGGGTCGATGTGGCGAGCGACGAGGCTGGTGCCGTATTTGCCATCGCGGGTAAACGGGTAACTGCCGATCTCGACATCCGGATGGCGTTTCTGAATCTCGCCCAGTTCATCGCCGAGCTTGCCTTCGCCAATGAAGGCGGCGACGGAGCGCGACTGCATCGGCTCACCACCGGTCAGGGTATGGCGAAATCCGTCGAACATCGCCTGCATGATGCGCGGGATTCCGGCCATCACGTAAACGTTCTCAACCCGAAACCCCGGTGCTTTGCTGACCGGGTTGAACAACAGCTCAGCCCCGGCTGGCGTTTCCGACATTTTCATGCGCGCATCGGTAACGTCTTTCGGATCATAGTGCGCCAGTAACAGGGCTTCGGCATCCGGGTGGCGGCCGTGTTCCAGACCGAACGCCTTGGCAATGGTTGCCGACGTGATATCGTCATGGGTTGGCCCGATGCCGCCCGTGGTGAACACATAATCGTTGCGTTGGCGGAGCGTGTTGACGGCTTCAATGATCATGTCTTCCAGATCGGGCACAACGCGCACTTCCATCAGATTAATGCCCATTGCTGTCAGTTCGGTTGCCAGATAATTCGTATTGGCGTCCTTGGTCCGCCCGGACAGAACTTCGTTGCCGATAATGATCAGGGCGGCGGTATAGGTTTTCTGTTCTGGCATCTGTTGCTCCGTTAATTAACCGGGCGCAGTTTAAATCATTATTCCAAATAAGAAACGGCCCCAGAAAACCAAAGATCGTTCAGGAGCCGTTTCAATTTTGGCAATGCCGGGAGCAGCGATTGCCGAGGTACGCCGTTTATCTGGCGCTGACGATCTGCCAGGAACCGTCAGGCTGGCGGCAACTGGTGCCATAGGCATCTTCCAGCTTGCCACCGATATAAACTTCTTGATGATATTCGCGACAATAGTCGCCGGTCCGGGTGTTACGGCCCTCGCGGGTCGGTGTTACCGTGCCGCCATTACCGGATTCAGGGTTGCTCCAGGAAATGGTCTGGCCAATTGGCGCGGTTTCGGCCCGTGTTTCGGCCCGGCCAAGATGCGCCTGGTCGGCCCGATCCAGCGATTCGCCGATGCTTTTGCCAAACAGCGCGCCGGCTAGTGTGCCTGCAGCAATCGCCGCCATCTTGCCGCGCCCGCCGCCGACGTTCGATCCCAACAATCCACCGAGACCCGCGCCGACGACGCCGCCCGCCAAAGTCTTGGTGCCACTGTCCGTCACACAACCCGCCATCAGAACGGCAATAATACCGGCGGAAATAACGGTCTTGAATATGTTAAGCGTTTTCATGGTGTACCTCCAAAAAAGTTTCCGATGTTCAGGGGAATTCATTCACCGGATAGTGATGTTATAATTGCATGTATATTTAATGTCAATATTTAATTTAAAAATTGCATGTATTTTTTATTGTACCCACCCGACAACACAGCTAGACTGTTACCAACATAAGGGAGAAACCGGCTCAGATGCTTAAATACAATACCGACCAGCACCGCGTATATCTGGAACTGATGGACCGGGTCAGTGACAACTGGTTGCTGGTTTTCGACGGTAATACGGAATTTTTCTCGGCCCCCTACTGGGACCTGCTGCGCGGCATCTGGCGGCACACAGGCCCGATCCGCAAAACCGACGCCATGGCCTTCATGCGCAGCGTCAAAAGTGCGCATACGGCGGGCAAGCTGATCGATGCGGCGATAAACGCAGGGTTTCTGGTCGAACACGAAAACCCGAAAGACGCGCGGTCAAAACTGCTCGGCCTGTCCGAGCCGACCCGCGCGCGCATTGATGAGGTGTTTGATATGGCGGTAACAGAAATCAGGAACGCCGAGCGGGAGATTGAAGCCAAGGGGCCGTTGCCGGATAATATCTGACTACAGATAATCCCGCAGCATCGCTATCAGCGGCAAATCAGCGGGTGGCATCGGATAATCGACCAGCCTGACCGGGCGCACCCATTTAAGTTCCTGTCCTTCTAGCGGCGTTAATGTGCCTTTCCAGATGCGACAGGCGTAGAGCGGCATCAGCAGGTGAAAATCGTCATAAACATGGCTGGCGAAGGTCAGCGGGGCGAGGCAGCTTTCGGTGATGTCGATGCCGAGCTCTTCCCGGAGTTCGCGAACCAGCGCCGATTCCGGCAATTCGCCGTCATGCACCTTGCCGCCGGGAAACTCCCAGAGCCCGGCCATCGATTTGCCTTCCGGGCGTTTGGCGATCAGCACCCGGTTATCGATATCAACGAGGGCAACGGCGACCACCAGAACCGTTGGCAACCCATCGGCTTTGCGAAACGGCGCATCGAAGCAGCCGGACATCAGGTCGGTCGGGTGATCAGGACCGGTAGTCGGCATTGATCGAGATGTAGCCATGCGTCAGGTCGCAGGTCCAGACCGTGGCTTCGCCGTTGCCCATGCCAACGTCCGCGGAGATGTCGACGTTCTGGCCCTTGACGTGCTCAACAACCGGGGTTTCATCGTAGCCGGGAACGACGGCTCCGTCGAGCGCCACATCAATGCCGCCGATCTGAATACACAGTTTGTCGCGGTCCGCCGCTTCCCCCGATTTGCCAATCGCCATGACAATGCGGCCCCAGTTGGCGTCTTCGCCAGCAATCGCCGTTTTGACCAGTGGTGAATTGGCAACGGCGCGGGCGATGGCACGGGCCGCGATATCGTCTTCGGCACCGGTGATGGTGACGGAAATGAACTTGGTCGCACCCTCTCCGTCCCGGACCACCTGATGGGCAAGGTCGCGCATCACGTCATGCAGTCTGGCCGTGAACTCTTCAAGCGCCGGGTCATCGGCACCCGTAATCTCGATCTGGTTTTCCACAACACCGGTGGCAAACACCAGCACCGTATCACTGGTCGAGGTATCACTGTCGACGGTGATCGCGTTATAGGTTTTTTCGACTCCGGCGCGACTGATGGTACCCAGAACATCAGCCGGGATTTTCGCGTCGGTGAAGATAAACGACAGCATCGTCGCCATGTCAGGCGCGATCATCCCGGATCCCTTGGCGATACCGGATATGTTGACGTCGACACCGCCAATCTGGGCTGTGGCCGTCGCCCCCTTGGCGAAGGTGTCGGTGGTCATGATCGCTCTGGCGGCGCGTTGCCAGGATGCCGCATCTGACGCCTGCATCCCGGCGAAGGCATCCGGCAGGGTATCAATGATCATGTCATAGGGCAACGGTTCACCTATGACGCCGGTGGAGGCGGCGAATATACGGCTTGGGCGGCAGGCCAGCAGATCGGCCACCGCTTCAACGCATTTTTCAACCGCCTTGACCCCGGCGGCACCGGTGAAGGCATTGGCGTTACCGGCGTTGACAATCAGGCCACTGGCCTCGCCCAGCACCAGATGTTTCTTGCACCAGTCAACCGGTGCCGAGCAGGTTTTCGATTGTGTCAGCGTACCGCCAATCGTCGTACCATCGGCAAGTTCGACCACCAGAACATCATCGCGACCGGTGTATTTCATGCCCGTCGCCGCCGTCGTCAACCGGACCCCGCCAACTGCCGCCATTTCGGGGAATTCAGCCGGGGCCAGTGGCGATACGTCGGGATGGTCGCTCATAACAAATGTCCTAGTTTGCTTTCTTGCTTTCGCCCTCGGCAGGCACATCGGCCTTGTCGAGGAACTTCTCGATTGTGGCGGACTTTCTCAGTTTTTCAATGAAAGTTGTGGCAACTTCCTGGGTCAGCTCCGCCCGCATACGGGGCTCTGATTCTTCGAAGGTCGGCGGCGCGGACTGGCGCTTGTCTTCGGTCTTGATCACATGAAAGCCGAACTGGGTTTTCACAGGCGCAGACGTATAGGTACCCTTCTCCAGCTCAAACGCGACTTTCTCAAAAGCTGGAACCATCTGCCCACGCCCAAAGAACCCGAGATCCCCGCCAGTCGGGCCGGAGGGACCGGTTGATTTTTTCTTGGCGAGGTCAGCAAAATCGGCACCCTTGTCCAACTCGACAATAACCGCTTTGGCTTCGTCTTCGGTCTTCATCAGGATATGACGGGCATGCACTTCTTCCTTGCCGCCGGTTACGGAAACGAATTTTTCGAACCGCGCCCGGATTGCATCTTCGGTCACGCCGGCATTGATTTCACGCGTAAGCGCCATGCGCTGAAGGACCTGACGCTCGATCCTTTCGATTTCGGATCTATATTCATCCGAGTCCTTATAATTATTTTCGACGGCATACTGGGCCGCCAGGTATCCGTCGACAATGCTGTCGATCAGATTTGGCATGATCATCTCGAGCGGGATTTTCCGGTACTGTTCAGGCAGCAGGGTTTGCGCATGCAACACTTCGGAGCGCTTGATATTGATCCCGTTGACCTTGGCAACAACCGGATCATCATTGGCAGCCAGAACCAGTGCGGGCTGGGCGGTGTAAACCAGAAGGGCGGCACAGGCGCCAGCCAGAAAACGTAAAAACATGTCAAAAATCCCTGTTCAGGCCGGAACGCACGCCCCGGCGGTAAAAATTATGGCTGCGATAAAGCATATCACCCGCTCTCGCACAAGTACCGGCGCATCAATCGGCTTCACAAAAACGTGGGATCATAGTCGTTGCTTTGCCTCTTTCGGAGGCCTGCCAAGACGGTCTATGATCATCTGATGAACCGGGCATTTCAAAAAATCATCAGCGCTCTCGTGTTGGCCTTTGCAAGTTGCCTTGCCGTGACTGTTCACGCCGAAGAACTGACCAACGACAAGATTATGCGGAACTTCAATATCATCGCCTTTGGCAATGAATACACCCGCAAACGATATGACAACGTGCGTAAATGGGCGGGACCGATCCGGGTCGGCATTCAGGGTAAAAAATATCCCGCCTATTTTGAAGCCTACATCAAACAGCATATCCGTGACCTTTGGGATATCACGCAACACCCGATCGAGCTTTATTATTCCTTTGTGATGCAGAAAACCGGCGAATTGGCCAAGGATTTTGACCCAAAGAAAGTTAACTTCATCCTGTTTTATCTGCCGGAAAAGGATATCCCCAAGGCCGTCGCCAAATACTTCGACAACGACGAAGCCCAAGTCAGGAAGATGATCAAGGTGTCGACCTGTTTCGCCAAATTCTTCACCAAAAAGAACGTCATTACTGCCGCCATCGCAGTTTTCCCGGACCACCGCCCGAAAGATCACATGCGCGCCTGCGTGGTCGAGGAAATTACACAGGTTCTTGGTCTTTCCAATGATTCCGATAACGTTAATCCGTCAATATTCAATGATACCAGCCCATACTTCGAACTTACCGAACATGACCGCTGGATGTTGAAAATGTTCTATGACCCCCGCATCAAGGCGGGCATGTCGCGCGACGAAGCCATGAAGGTCGGTCGCACGGTGCTTGATGAAATCAGGCCGGAATAGGCTTGCAACATTTAGTGGAGACGTCGCCATGACCCAGATAAATATCCAGTTCACGCTGTTCTCAGCTTTTTATTCACCGCTGATTTCGGCCATGTCCGGCGGCTTTCTGAAAGAACAGGGGCTGGAACCGAACTGGTCTGTCTCCCCACCTGGCGTATCGGCTATCGCCGCTCTTGAAGACGGTTCGGCCCATGTCATCCAGTCGGCGCTCAGTCAGGGATTTACGGTCCTTGGCAAGGGCGAGACACCATCCGTCGTGCATTTTGCGCAAGTCAACGAAATGGACGGGTTTTTCCTGACCGGGCGCAACGCCGACCCGGATTTCATCTGGGACAAGCTGGAAGGGTCGGAAATTGTCCTGTTCAAGGGCGGACAACCGCTGGCGATGTTCAAGTATGCCTGCCACAAGGCGGGCATTGATTTCGACAAAATCACCGCCATCAACGTCGGCGGCCCCGCCGACATGGACCGGGCATTCCGTGAAGGTCGGGGGCAATACGTGCTGCAGCAAGGCCCTTTCCCCCAGCAACTGAAAGCTGACGGCATCGGCCACATCGTCACCCAGGTCGGACCGTTGATCGGGCCGTGTGGTTTCTCAAGCCTTGCCGCCAAACCGGACTGGCTGCAAACCGACATGGCGAAGGCCTTCATCCGCGCCTACAAAAAAACCCGCGCCTATATGAACGAAACCCCGGCAGCAGAGATTGCGCGGGCTGAAAAAGACTACTTCCCCGATATCGACGAAGACGTGCTGACAACTTGCATTTCGACCTACCAGCAACTCGGCTGCTGGACCCCGCATATCGAGATCACCCCGGAAGCCTATGAGGTGACGATGGATGTCTTCGAATACAACGGAATGCTGAAAGAGCGCTACGCTTATGAGCAGATTTGTTCGTTGCCACCCGACGCGAACTAGGCAACAGAGGTAGAGGTATGGAAAGCATTGATGTAAGTGCGCGCGAAGTAACCCCAGCCCACAGTGAATTCGTTGCCGACGAGCGTGTATGGCTGGCCGATGACATCGGCCCCGATGACTGGGCTGTCCGGCTTGACGACAATGCTCTTGAAGAAATCAGGGAGATGATCGGGCAACTAGCTGCCGCCCCTCTGCCGATGTTGTTGCTCACCCCCGAATTGTTCAATATCCCACAGCTGCGAGACGTGTATGCGCGGGCTAAGAACATACTTGATCAGGGTTGCGGGTTTTGTGTTGTTGACGGCTTGCCAATGGACGACTACGCCATTGACGATATGGTGTCATGCTTCTGGGTACTTGGTCAGATGATTGGCCGCACTGTCGCGCAAAAGTGGGACGGGACCATGGTCTACGATGTCTCTGACACCAAACAATCCTATCATACCCAGGGTGTTCGCGGATCATACACCAACGTTGAACTGGTGTTCCATACTGACAATGCTTTTGGCCTGTCCGTTCCGGACTATGTTGGCCTGCTCTGCCGTTATCCGGCGGTTGAAGGCGGCCTCAGCCGATTCTGTAACCTCTACAGTCTTCATAACAGGTTACTCGAACAACACCCTGAAGCGTTGCGTCGCCTCTATCAGCCCATGCTGTTTGACCGTCAGGCCGAGCATGCGCCCGGCGCACCCGAAACCAGCCGGGCACCGTTTTTCCGCTGGGCAAACGGCAAACTCTCAGCACGCGCCAATACGTCGCTGGTGCGCAAAGGGTACGAGGTTGCCGGGGTCCCGATGGATGCGGAACTGGTCTCCGCGCTGGATAGACTGGATGAGGTTTCCACGTCCAAGGATCTTTGGATAGAAGCCCCCATCAAACGTGGTCAGATGCAATACCTCAACAATCATGAATTGGGGCATTACCGGTCGACATTCAAAGATCATGATGACCCGTCCAAAAAACGTCACCTTTACCGGACATGGCACAGGCAGGTAGGTCGGCGCACTTATGATGAATAGGTGACAGGCGGTCTGTTATGCTATCATCGATTGATGCAGAGAATATTGCCTCTCCTTGTCCTGCTGGTGTTGCTTCCGGTTCGCGTGGAAGCAGCGGTTTTTTCCAGTGCCGGGTATTCATTCAGTGACGAACTTGGCGGTTTCCGTCTGTTATCGGTTAGCGGCAGCGGGACGTTTGCCGACCCGATTGTCATTGTCGAGGAATATCTGGGACCGGGACCGGCGGTCCTGACCGTTCGGGGCGGACTGGGTTCCGGAAATCAGCCGGGGGCATATCTTCCGGCGATGTCGATGCTCAATCTTTCCGTCGTCAAGATCGTCGTCAATCTGAGCCAGATTAACTGGACGTCATTTGATATCGAACTCCGCGAAGTGGTCAGCGACCCGAGCCCCTACGGAGACGGCTTGAGTTTCGATCAGGCTGGCACCTACGGAAGTGCCCCGGAAGCCGACAGGTTTGCCAAAATGCAGTCGCTCTATGAACCTGCCGATCATCTTCAATTCTATTCTGGTCGGGTGTTCGTGACCGAGACAGCGCGTTTGCGGTTCTATATCACCGACCCGTCGCCAACAGGCCTGTTCTATCTTGTTCAACAACCGGGCATGATAGTTGCCAGAAACTGAAAATGTCGCGTTTCGTGTATTGCAAAGAGCAATTCCAGACGGAGTATCCGTGCTTTTTTACGGAGCGGGAATTCCACCCGCTGCATTGACAACCCCCCCTCACACATCTATCTCTTTGACGCGCTAAAATTGGCCGGGATTCCTTGACTCCTGACTGGTCTGGCATTTCCGGTTCTGCAATTTTCCATTAGGTGTTTTCTCCATGTTTCAAGCCCTCGCCAAGCGTATGTTTGGCTCTGCCAATGATCGCTACCTCAAGAAGCTGGATGGTCGTATCGACGCCATCAACGCGCTGGAATCGGAGCTGGAAAAATTTTCCGATGACGAACTGAAAGCACGCACGCCGTGGTTCCGTGAACGTCTGGAAGGTGGTGAAGAACTTGACGCCATATTGGAAGAATCTTTTGCCACTGTGCGCGAAGCCGCCAAACGAACGCTCGGTCAACGCCATTTCGATGTCCAGTTACTGGGTGGCATGATCCTCAATAACGGCATGATCTCGGAAATGAGAACCGGTGAAGGTAAAACGCTGGTTTCGACCCTGCCGGTCTACCTCAATGCGATTTCCGGCAAGGGTGTTCATGTCGTTACCGTCAACGATTACCTGGCCCAGCGCGATGCCGCCTGGATGGGGCAGATTTATCAATTCCTTGGCCTGACCGTCGGCTGCATTGTCCATGGTCTGGATGACGCGGAACGCAAAGCGCAATACAACGCCGATGTCACCTATGCGACCAACAACGAACTCGGTTTTGATTATCTTCGCGACAACATGAAGTTCTCGCTTGATGAAATGGTCCAGCGCGAATTCAATTTCGCGATTGTCGATGAAGTCGACAGTATTCTGGTTGATGAAGCCAGAACACCGCTGATTATTTCCGGCCCGACCGAAGACAATTCAGAACTTTACACGGCCATCGACAAACTGACGCCCGAACTGACCGAAGACGATTATGAAAAAGACGAAAAGGCCCGCAGCGTCGCTTTTACCGAAGCCGGAACGGAAAAAATTGAAAGCTTGATGCGCGACGCCGGATTGCTTGAAGAAGGCAACCTTTATGACATCCAGAATGTATCGCTGGTGCATCACGCCAATCAGGCGCTGCGTGCGCATACCATGTTCCAGCGCGATACCGATTACATCGTCAAGGACAACGCGGTAATCATCATTGATGAGTTCACCGGTCGAATGATGGAAGGACGCCGCTATTCTGAAGGCCTGCATCAGGCCCTGGAAGCCAAGGAACGGGTACAGATTCAGAACGAGAACCAGACCCTTGCCTCGATCACCTTCCAGAACTATTTCCGTCTTTATCCGAAACTGGCAGGCATGACCGGTACGGCAATGACCGAAGCCGGTGAATTTGCCGAGATTTACAAGCTTGACGTCATCGATATCCCGACCAACGTCGAATGCATCCGCGAAGACATGGATGATGAAGTCTACCGGACGACAGCGGAAAAGGATGCCGCTATTATTGCCCTGATCAAGGAGTGTCAGGAGCGCAACCAGCCGGTGCTGGTCGGCACCGTCAGCATCGAGAAATCCGAACATCTTTCCGAAATGCTGAAAAAGGACAAGGTCAAACACAATGTCCTGAACGCCCGCTATCATGAGCAGGAGGCGATGATTATTTCCCAGGCTGGCGGCCCCGGTTCGGTCACCATCGCCACCAACATGGCCGGTCGCGGAACCGATATCCAGATGGGTGGCAATCTTGACATGCGGATTGCCGAAGAGGTCAAAGCCGAAACCGGCACCGACGCTTACGACAAAGCCGTCAGCAAAATTGAAGAAGAGATTGCGGCCAACCGCAAGCTAGCCATGGAAGGCGGCGGGCTGTTTGTCATCGGCACGGAACGCCACGAAAGCCGCCGGATCGATAACCAGTTGCGCGGTCGGTCCGGTCGTCAGGGTGATCCGGGGGCATCGTGTTTCTTCCTGTCACTGGAAGATGATCTGATGCGTATTTTCGGGTCCGAGAGGATCGACAGCATGTTGCAGAAGCTTGGTCTTGAAGATGGCGAAGCAATTGTTCACCCCTGGGTCAACAAGGCGCTGGAAAAAGCCCAGCGCAAGGTTGAGGAACGCAACTTCGAAATCCGTAAAAACCTGCTGAAATTCGATGATGTCATGAACGATCAGCGCAAGGTCATTTACGAACAGCGCAAGGAACTGATGTCAACAGAAGACGTTTCCGAAGAAGTCAGTCACATGCGTCATGAAGTGATCGACGATATGGTGACACGCTGCATCCCGGAGAAGGCCTACGCCGAACAGTGGGATATGGACGCGCTGCACGAAGAGGTCTTGCGTGTTTTCGGAGCCGATCTTCCGGTTAAGGACTGGGCCAAGGAAGAAGGCATAGCCGATCTTGAAATGCGCGAACGCCTGAAAGATCACAGTGATCGCAAGATGGCGGAAAAAGCCGCCAACTACGGTCCGGAACTGATGCGTAATGTCGAAAAAAGCCTTCTGCTACAGCTTCTTGACCAGCTCTGGAAAGAACACCTTCTGACCCTCGACCATTTGCGTCAGGGCATCGGGCTTCGGGCATATGCGCAACGCGACCCGCTGAACGAATACAAACAGGAAGCCTTCAATCTGTTTGAAGAAATGCTGGATTCGCTGCGTGAACGGGTCACCCAGATGCTCAGCCACGTTGAGCTCAAGTTCACCGACCCGGAAGACATGATGCTCCAGCAAGGTGAGCAGGAAATGGTCGAAAGCCGCACAGACCCCGCCTTCGCCAATGAAGCCGACACAGCCGGAGACGGTAATGCCCTCCCCCGACTGCCTATGAACAAGCGCCAGCCTGCGGCCAACATCGATCCCGAAGATCCATCAACCTGGGGCCGGGTATCGCGCAATGGCCCGTGCCCCTGCGGGTCAGGCAACAAATACAAACGCTGCCACGGAAAAAAATAGTTTCAGTTCGGGCGACTGTGACGATCACCAGAGCGGATTTTTCCGGTTATGCCATCAGACGTGCGGAATTTAATTGGCACCGTTTTCCATGTGTTTGGCCCGGAGACCGTCATCGACACCTGAAAATGAAAGTGCGGGCCGCTGGTCTTTCCGGTATTTCCGGAATAGCCGATCAAATCCCCGGCATTCACGGATTGACCCAGACCGACCCTTGTCCCGCCCTGACGGAGATGCAGATACCAGCCGACCGTTCCGTCATCATGCTCAATCCAGATAAAGTTGCCATGTCCACGACGCTGTGATGAGGTTGAACCGCTAACCCCGATAACCTTGCCGCCGCGTGCTGCATGAACCGGCGTTCCGACCTTCAGGTTCCAGTCAACGGCATAGGATTCACGCTTTTTATGGGTCGTGCTGCCATTGAAACCTTGTGTGACTTTGTAGGTCTTACCTTTTGCAAAAGGTAGCTCGTAAACAAAGTCAGGATCGGGTTTCGCTTGATCCGGTCGTCCCGGGTGATAGTAGTATTTAAAACCGTATTCCCACGTAGCGGCGCTCGCCTTCCTCAACCGGAACACCTGTGTTATCCCCGGCTTGTCCATGATGATCGGTTCGTCGCGAACCGGGCCTTCAAGATTTTTCGACGTTGTCTTGAACAGGATTGTAATGGGCTGGGCGGTCAACGCTTCCAGCCAGGCATCGACACCGGTTTTGGTCTTTTTCCAGTGAACGCAGAACGCTTCACGATAACAGCTGCCGTCCACATCGGCTGGCAATACGCCATCGACAAGAGACAGTTCGTCGGACCGGGCGAAAACAGACCCACTACCCAATAACCCAGCAACAATCAGGCTGGCGAATACAGTATTAAGGATATGCTTGTACGCAGTCATTTACCCATCCTCATTCCAGACGCTGCTATCCATTGTCCGATTTCCGCGTCAATTGTGCAATCGGTCAAATCGCAGATTGTATTCAATCGGCAGCCGGGGCAACATGCCGGGCCCGATTATTTAACTGCACAGGACCACCCGATATGACAATGCCATCACAACAATCCGTCAATTTGAATGGCGTTCAGATCACCTATCGGGAAACGGGAAATGGCCCGGTCATAATGTTCCTTCACGGGCTGGCCGGCAATTCCAGAAGCTGGGAACACCAGTTCGAGGCTTTCGCCGGAAGTTACCGGGTCATTGCCTGGGATGCGCCGGGGTTTGGCGGTTCGGACTGCGTCGCTGCGGATGTTGATACGTTTGCCGCTACCCTGAACACCTTTTTTGATCACCTCGACATCGATTCCCTGTTCCTGGCCGGGCATTCCATGGGCGGCATTGTCGCCGGGCGGTTTGCCGCCACTTTCCCTCAGCGGGTCAAAGCTCTGCTTTTGTCGTGCACGTTCTGGGGTGGCAGCAAACCGATAAACGAAGCTTTGGGGGCCGGATATCAGGCGCGTATCGATAGTCTGAAAACCATCCCGGCAGAAGAGTACGGGCGACAACGGGCCATCGCGATGACGGCAGATGGGGCCACAAAGGACGTTCTTGATCTGGCCGCCAGTATCGCTGCGGAAACCCGCGCAGACGGGCTGGAAGCAGCGGCGCGGCTGCTGCAGGAAGCGGATAACCGTGAACAGCTGAAAACCCTCAAGATGCCGGTCACGGTTCTATGCGGAGAACAGGACCCGGTCATTGATGCGGAAACGACGGAACAACTGGCTGACATGATTCCGGATGCCAAGCGAGTCACCATAACCGGTGCCGGTCATGCTCCCTATCTGGAATGCCCGGAATCTTACAACGCGGCGGTGCGGAATGCGTTTGGGATTAACGCTTAACCCAGGCCCTTTTTTCCCATATCAAGAAACTTGTCGCGACGGGCCTTGATCAGGGCACCAGCTTCCAGTGCTTCAAGTTCATCAAGGGCTGAGGAAATTTCGTCTGCGACACGTTCCATAGCGGCCTCCGGTTCACGATGGGCGCCGCCAACGGGTTCTTCGACAACACCATCTATAACCCCGAGCGTCGCCAGATCCTGCGCCGTGATTTTCAGCGCCGTCGCAGCTTCCTGAGCCTGATCACCATCACGCCAGAGGATCGAGGCGCAACCTTCCGGGGAAATCACGGAATATATGGAATGTTCCAGCATCAGAACCTTGTTGGCTGAAGCAAGGGCAATTGCGCCACCCGATCCGCCTTCGCCGATAATCACACTGATGATCGGGACATTCAGCTTCAGACTGACTTCGATGGAGCGGGCAATGGCTTCTGCCTGCCCGCGCGCTTCGGCGTCAATGCCGGGGTAAGCGCCGGTTGTATCAACAAAAGTAATGACTGGAAGCCCGAACCGGTCGGCCAGCTTCATCAAGCGCTGGGCCTTGCGATAGCCTTCAGGTCGGGCCATACCAAAATTATGCTTAACCCGACTTTCCGTATCTGATCCCTTTTCGGTGCCGATAACAACGACCGAGCGACCCTTGAACCGGCCCATTCCGCCGACAATTGCCAGATCTTCCGCAAATGCACGGTCTCCAGCCAAGGGCGTGAACTCAGTGATCAGCGCACGGATATAATCCAGCGCGTGGGGACGGTCAGAATGGCGCGCAACCTGGGCTTTTTGCCAAGGCGTGAGTTTGGCATAGGTCTGCACCAGAAGCCTGTCGACCTTGCCCTGAAGTTTGGTAACTTCCTCGGCGATATTGACTTCGCCGGAGCCGCTTAAATGCCGCAGCTCCTCGATTTTTCCTTCGAGTTCAGCGATCGGCTTTTCGAAATCAAGATAGTTATGCATGGGCGCTATTTAACACGGCCTTTCCGGAATGACACTCCCAAAAAAACAAAAGCCCCGGAGGTTTCCCACCGGGGCTTTGCCAACCGATACGGCATAAAATCAGGCGTCGTTGTCGGCGATCTGTGCCGCTTTCTGAACCATTACTTCGGCTTGCTTGATTGAAGCGATATCGATCAGGCGCCCGTCAAGGGCGACAGCTCCCTTGCCTTCCTTCTGGGCCTGTTCCATAGCTTCCAGAATGCGCTTGGCTTTGGTGACCTCGGCTTCCGACGGGCTGTAGCAGGTATTCGCCAGATCAATCTGTGACGGGTGAATGGCCCATTTCCCTTCGCAGCCCAAAGTCGCCGCACGTTTGGCTTGAGCAACGAACCCGTCAGGGTCGGAAAAATCGCCGAACGGTCCGTCAATCGGACGCAGACCATTGGCGCGGGCGGCAACAACCATCTTGGCGATCGGGTAATGCCACATGTCGCCCCAGTGGACATCGCGGTTGCCGTCTGCATTGGCATCGGTCAGGACGTGATAATCGGGGTGAGGGCCGCCGATGACGGTGGTCCGCGCCTTGGTTGATGCCGCGTAATCAGCAACACCGAAATGCAGGGATTCATTGCGTTTGGACGCGGCGGCAATTTCAAACACATTTTGCATGCCCAGCGCCGTTTCAATGATCATCTCGAATCCGATGCGATTGGTATAACCTTTGGCATCCTCAATCTGGGTGACCAGCATATCGATGGCATAGATGTCGGCGGCGGTCCCCGCTTTCGGGATCATGATCAGATCGAGATTCTGTCCCGCCTGCTCAACAATATCGACAACATCGCGATACATATAGTGTGTGTCGAGGCCGTTAATGCGAATCGAGACCGTTTTGCTGCTCCAGTCCAGATCATTCAGGGCTTCAATGATATTCTTCCGGGCCGGGACCTTGTCGTCCGGGGCAACGGCGTCTTCGAGATCGAGAAACACCACGTCTGCGGAACTCTTTGCGGCTTTTTCCAGAAACGTCGGATTCGATCCCGGAACCGCCAGCTCAGAACGGTTCAGTCTGGCTGGTGCCTGATCAATAATAGTGAAACTCATGGCCGTCTCCTTTGATGTATATTCGGGGCGACAACTGTCATGCCACCCTTGAAATAGATAAAGCACCGGATTGGTGCGTTGCAGCAAAATGCTCAAAACGGCCCGGAACTGCAAGGGAAAACAATCCTTACCAGCTATATCTTCCGGCCAAAAACTTGTGACCGGACATCAGGAATTACCCGGAGATGCTGTCATCTCATGAAGTCTTTCCTAAATTAACAATAGCCGTCCTTCCAATGATGATTGCCTTTTCTGGACGAAATATGTTTACTACTGAACAGTAGGCATAAAAAATTGTGCACGCAGGCTGATAAATCTTTTTTTCTAGGAAAAGACATCGGCCAAATAATGTTAATTCCAAGGGAGGAAAATATGACCACGAAGGTAACGAGACGTAAGCTACTCAAAGGTGGCGCCGCCGCTACCGTTGCGGCAGCAGCAACAGCTACTTTTGCCACACCATCACTTAGCGCCAACCACAAGAAAATGGTTGTCGTGTCCACCTGGCCGAGAGATTTCCCCGGTCTCGGAACCGGCGCCCAGCGTCTTGCCGCTCGAATCGGTCAGATGACCGAAGGCCGGATCGAGGTTGAGTACTTCGCCGCCAAGGAACGTGTTGGCGCATTTGACTCCTTTGATGAAGTTGCTTCCGGTGCCGCTCAGGCTTATCACGCCGCAGACTACTACTGGAAAGGAAAACATCTGGGTTGGGCTTACTTCACAGCCGTTCCGTTTGGCCTCACCTACACGGAAATAAACGCCTGGATTCGCTTCGGCGGCGGTCAGGCCCTGTGGGATGAACTCGGTGCCGAGTTTGGTCTTAAAGGTGTCATGGCCGGCAACACCGGTTGTCAGATGGGTGGCTGGTTCAACAAGGAAATCAATTCCGCTGATGACC
>JAJFIJ010000232.1 GCA_021775105.1 Rhodospirillales bacterium
TTACTTCCCGGCTTTTCTGGAGCCGCGCCGGACCGCTGAGAAAGCGCTGGTCGCGGTAATCCAGGAAGCCTACGTGCAGGGCATCTCGACGCGCAGCGTCGATGACCTGGTCAAAGTCATAGGCATGAGCGGATCTCCAAAAGCCAGGTGTCGCGCCTGTGCGAGGACATTGACGAACGGGTGAACGCTTTCCTGAAGCGGCCGCTGGAAGGCGACTGGCCGTTTGTCTGGCTCAACGCCACCTACATCAAGGTGCGCCAGTCGGGGCGCATTGTCTCAGTGGCGGCAATAGTGAGTGTTGGTGTTAACGACAAGGGAGTGCGCGAGGTTCTGGGGCTTTGCACCGGGATATCGGAGGCTGAGACTTTCTGGAGCGAGTTCCTACGGTCTCTGACCCGGCGTGGTCTGCGCGGCGTCAAACTGGTTATCTCGGATGCCCATGAAGGGCTGAAAGCGTCGATCTCCAAAGTCCTCGGTGCAACATGGCAGCGCTGCCGAGTCCACTTCATGCGCAACGCGCTGGCCCATGTCGGCAAGGCCCGTCAGGCCGTGGTCGCCAGCTATATCCGCACGGCCTTCGCCGAGATCGACGAAGCCGGAGCCCGCAGGCAATGGCGCAAGGTCGCCGACCAGCTCAGAACCAAGGCCCCCAAACTCGCCGGCCTCATAGACAATGCCGAGGACGATGTCCTCGCCCATATGGCTTGGCCGAAAGAACTCAGGGTCAAGCTCCACAGCACAAATCCGCTGGAACGGCTGAACAAGGAGATCAAGCGGCGAACAAATGTCGTCGGCATCTTCCCCAACGATGCGGCTGTAATCCGTCTCGTCGGCGCGTTGATGCTGGAGCAAAACGACGAATGGGCCGTCACCCGACGCTACATGACACTGGAGAGAATCGAAGAAGTATGCCATCCTGACGACATCAACCCGCTGCCACTGGCAGCGGAATAACCCGGCAACAACAGCCGCCGGAGACAGGCGTCAGACCGCCTCATACACCACGGGCCGGGACACTATCGAAATGTTTGTTTTCACAGAAATCTAGTTTACAACTTTCATCGTTGGTGATGCGCGCACTATTGGTACTTTTTTACGGCGAGGACGCTTTAAGATGTGTGTTGTTTGAACACAAATATCTTGCATCTCTAATGCGGGATATTTTGGCTTAACGGGATATTTTGGCTTAAGTGTTATTGAAGAATAGGCGTAGCCTTTTTGTATTTGGTACCTGTTTGAGTTATGTAATTTAAATTAATTTGGGTTCGGTTTGTAAGTAGTGAAAATAGAATGAAATTAATCAGTATTGTAACTCCGTGTTTTAATGAAGAAGAGTGTATTCGCGAATGTTATGAAACCGTACGAGATATTGTTGCTGAGAAATTACCAAATTATAGATACGAACATATATTTTGCGATAATGCTTCAACAGATCGTACTGTTGCGATACTGGAAGAGATCGCGGACGCGGACCAGTCTGTCAAAGTCATTGTGAACACCCGGAACTTTGGCCCTTTCCGCTCCAATTTTAATGGTGTTCTGAGCGCGTCAGGTGACGCGGTTCTGCTTTTTCTGCCTGCCGACTTGCAAGACCCCCCAGAACTCATTCCAGAAATGGTGGACCATTGGGAGCAGGGCTTTGAGGTTGTTTATGGTATTCGTGCCGTTCGTGAAGAGTCGCGACTGATGAATCTAATGCGCAAGGCGTATTACCGGCTTCTCAGTAAGCTTACATATGTGGCAATTCCGCACGACGTCGGAGACTTTCAACTGGTTGACCGAAAAGTTGTCGATGGGATGGCGGGTATCAAGGATTCCACACCTTTTATGCGCGTGATGTCTTTTGAAGCGGGGTTCCGGGCGATCGGGGTTTCATATACATGGCGGAAACGTGAAAAAGGTGTCTCCAAGAACCGGTTTTTTGACCTTATTGATCAAGGCATGACCGGGTTGCTGACATTTTCTAACGTGCCGCTGCGTATTTCGGTATACGCAGGCTTTCTTGCGATGGCTCTCAGTTTTGCGTTTGCCCTGGTGACTTTGTTCGTTCATCTTTTCCATGTCGGCGAACCAGCACCGCCGGGTGTTCCAACGTTGATTGTGGCGTTGTTTTTTTTCGCTGGCGTTCAACTCTTTTTCCTCGGATTGTTGGGTGAGTATGTGTTGTCGATTCATAGTCAGATTCGAGGTAGACCTTTGGTTTATGAACGGCGTCGGATAAATTTTGATTACCCAGAAAAAGAGTAGCGCTCTTCGGATGATGATCGAGGGCATGGAGAAGTGGGGCGGCGATAAAAAGCTTGGCTATTACTTCCCATCTTGACATTGATGATGGCCTGGACATTACTGTTTTGAAGCAAAGTAAAAAAAGTAAAAATTGATAGTTGCGTATTGAATACGCTGATCGTCCACGTTTCGCCTTTGAGCCGCAAGCCAAGAGTCCATTCAATTGCCCAAATCCAAGACACCAAAATCTGACGCGGCGGTCGCAGTCGAGACGCCCGAAGCTGCTGCGATTCGCCAAAACATTCTGGAACTGGTCGAGCAATATCATGCGGCGGCCTATCCCTCGCGAGAATTTGTTCCGGGTGTGAGTAGCGCACCAGTTTCGGGTCGGGTTTTCGGCGTCGAGGATATGCAAAATTTGGTGGCCTCTTCACTTGATTTTTGGCTTACAAGTGGTCGCTTCAATGATGGTTTTGAGAAAAGGCTAAGAGAATATCTGGGCGTCCGCCACGTGTTGACCGTTAACTCCGGCTCGTCTGCGAATCTGGTTGCCTTTGCAGCCCTTCACTCGACCGATTTCAAAGGCCGCGCCCTTAAACCCGGCGGTGAGGTCATAACCTGTGCGACGGGGTTCCCGACAACGGTCAATCCGACATTGCTATATGGCATGGTGCCCGTATTCGTTGACGTTGATATCCCCACCTACAATATCGACCCAACCCAGTTGGAAGCCGCGGTCTCTCCGAAAACCCAGGCGATCATGATTGCGCATACGCTGGGCAATCCCTTTAATCTAGACGCCGTAATGGCCGTTGCCAAAAAATATAATCTTTGGGTCATTGAAGATTCCTGCGACGCTCTGGGGGCGACCTATGACGGGAAATTTGTCGGTACCTTTGGGGATGTCGCGACGCTGAGTTTCTATCCGGCACACCACATTACCATGGGTGAGGGGGGCGCGGTTTTTACGGAAAGCGGCAAAATTCGTCGTGCCATGGAGAAGGTTCGAGATTGGGGCAGGGACTGTTATTGTGGTCCGGGAATAGACAACACCTGTGGCAAGCGTTTTGAATGGTCGCTTGGAAAATTGCCGAAAGGTTATGACCACAAGTATATATATTCTGAATTGGGATTTAATCTGAAAATCACCGATATGCAGGCGGCGGTGGGACTGGCGCAAATGGACAGGCTTGCGGACTTTATCATCGCACGAAACCGGAATTTCCAGTTTTTGCGCCAAGCTCTCAGTGAATTCGAGGACGCATTTATTTTACCCGAAGCGACGCCGAAAAGTCGACCGTCCTGGTTTGGGTTTCCAATTACCGTCCGCGCGGGATCCGGAGTGGTCCGTGATGAATTATTACGGTTTTTAGGCAGCCGAAAAATCGGAACCCGATTGTTATTCGGTGGCAATCTGATCCGTCAACCCTACATGGTTGATCGCAATTATCGCGTGATCGGGGATTTGTCTAATAGTGATATCGTTACACGTGATACGTTTTGGATTGGGGTATTTCCCGGTCTGGGGCCATCTGCACTGTCCTATATCGTTGATGCGTTTCGCGCATTTCTGGCGGGAGAGCGTTAGATATGAACGGTGCGGAATACGTCGCTGAATTTCTGGACCGCATAGCGGTCGAAAAAGTGTTTCTAATGACGGGAGGCGCATGTGCATTTATGATCGATGGGATCGCTCGGCACCCGAGGATTGATTACCGGTGTTTTCAGCATGAACAGGCCGCGGCGATGGCTGCTGACGCTGTGTGGCGGGTCGACCGGAAACTGGGGGTTTCCATGGCGACGTCCGGGCCCGGCGCAACCAACCTGCTGACGGGGATCGCGTGTTCGTATTTCGATTCAATTCCTTCACTTCACATTACCGGCCAGGTCAATATGAGCGAGACGGCGGCATTTGTAGGTGCTGATGTACGTCAGGTAGGGTTTCAGGAAACCAAGATTGTTGAAATGGCGCGTCCCATCACGAAATACGCGGTGATGGTTGAAACCGGGGATGAACTTCGCGAAGAACTCGCGAAAGTCGTAGATATTGCATTATCTGGTCGCATGGGACCGGTGCTCATTGATATACCGATGAACGTCCAGCAAGAAGAATTAGGCGCAAAAATTACGCATCTGCCAGCCCATTTTCCCGCAGCTAAGGCGGATAATGAAGACGTTACGCCCGAAGTTATCGAAAAGATCACCGATTTTTTTCAAACAACAGAACGGCCCTTGGTTCTTTTTGGAGCGGGCGTCGGGCTGGCCGGTGTGGAAGACGAGGTCGGTCAGTGGTTATCGGCGCGCGATATTCCGTTTGTTTCAAGTTGGAACGCGGCATCTTACTTCGCACACGGTGTTAGTGGATACTGTGGCACGATCGGTGTGTATGGCAATCGGGGCGCCAATTTTATTTTGCAGAATTGCGATGCATTGCTGGTGCTTGGAAGTCGGCTCGATAATCGACAGCGTTCCGGGAACGCCAAGAATTTTGCACCGGCGGCCAAAGTTCTGGTGCTTGATGTGGATCAGGAAGAGCTTCGCAAATACAGCGTAGATGGATATCAAATAGCGCCCCTTGATTTCAAACAGTTGCCCAACGTATTGCACGATGTAGAAACAGGCACAATTTCCCTCCTTTGGCTTGATTACGTCCGCGAAATGAAAGACCGTTATTTTCTCGACAATGTAAGCTCTGAAATTGCTGGCTTAAACTCCCTGAGCCCTTATCAGGTCGTATATGGAATGAGCGAACTAATTGATGAAGATGCTATTGTCATCTCCGACACAGGGGCAGCCGTCTGTTGGTTCTTCCAGTCGTTTTTTCGTAGAGCGCAGACTATTTTTACGGCTGGGGGGCATTCGCCGATGGGATATTCTCTTCCCGCAGCGATCGGGGCCAAGATGCAAAGGCCCGACAAACAAGTCGTATGCTATATCGGTGATGGAGGGTTCCAGTTGAATATTCAGGAACTTCAAACACTGGTCGAATATGATCTGGACGTCAAAATCGTTGTTATCAATAATTTCGGTTACGGTATCATCAAGCAGTTTCAGGATAGCTATCTTGAAAGTCGTTACGAAGCTACCGGTCGTGGGTATGGACAGCCAAATTTTAGGGACGTGGCGCGAGCCTATGGCATCGACTATGGACGTATTGAACGCATTGAAGATTTAAAACAGGAGCTGTTTTCAGAAAAGGGGACGCGGCTGATTGAAGTGATTCTGGATCCCAATACGATAATCAATCCAAAATTGGAAATGGGCCGTCCCATAAATGACCAGTTCCCATATTTGGATGACGATGAATTTGACTCCGGGAACCGGTTTGTACCCTTTGAACGCCTGACGAAGAATTGACATGTTTTTGATAATTTTAGCCTTGTCTGGAGTTGGCGCGAGTTGTAGCGGCAAACCAGATGATCTGTGTCACTAAATTGATGATATGCGTGTTTTTGTAACAGGAGCGAGCGGGTTTCTTGGCTCTTATGTCGTCAGGCAGCTGATTGAAAACAGACATTCGATTGCTATACTGGTTCGCCCGAATTCAAACCCTTGGCGCATTGCTGACATAGTTTCTTCCCTTACAGTTGTCGCCGGTGACCTTGACCATCCAGATTGCGTTTTTGAACAACTCAGCGTCTTCGCGCCGGAAGCCGTCTTGCATCTTGGATGGGCCGGGGTCGAGAACCGCTTTCATAACGTGTCAGAGCAAGATTTGAATACTGACCAGATTTTACACCTTCTTGAGATGTGTGTGCGGTTAGGTGTCGGCACATGGATAGGCTTGGGGTCGCAAGCAGAATATGGGCCGAGCGACCGGGTTATTGATGAAGGTCACGAGACAAATCCATTGACGAACTATGGACGAAACAAGCTTGCTTCCGGTCAACTCGCAGACCGATTCTGCAACTCGCATGGCATTCGATTCGTATGGTTAAGGTTATTTACTGCTTACGGCCCGATGGACAACCCAAGTTGGTTTATTCCCTCGATTGCGCTGACTCTTCTGTCGGGAAAAGAACCGGAGATGACAGCTGGAACGCAGGTCATGGACTTCCTGTATGTTGCGGATGCGGCTGATGCCATCGTCAGGATTATGGAGGATGATCAGGCCTGCGGCATTTTCAACCTTGCATCCGGTTCTGAAAGTACGGTGCTTGATGTTGCGGAGAAAATTAGGGAATTGATCAATCGAGAACTGCGGTTGTCCGTCGGAGCGATCGCGATCAAACCCGATCAGGTTAATGGCTTGCGAGCAGATACCACGCGCTTGAGAGATATCTTTGGCTGGCATCCAGTCACGCCTCTTTCTGATGGGCTTGAGAAAACGGTACACTGGTATCGCAACAACCTGCACAGATATTTATAGTTCTTGGATCAAGGCTTCGTATTTTGAACTCACCAATTCCTCAATCCATAACCAAATTTCTCGCCTTTGCGGGTGGGTTCATATATGTTGACGCCACTTACCCAGACTTCTGAGCCGTTCAGGCACAGTCACCGGGGGGAGCCGAAGGTTCGGCTGAGAGGTCTCCGATAGAGAGACGACCCCAAAACCTGATCCGGATAATGCCGGCGTAGGAACGAGTGAATAATGAACACAGCGGCCCTTGCATCCCACGCTTCCCGCAATACCTCCGAGGCTGTTGGTCTCGCTCTCAGCCATGCCCATGCAGGGTGGGGGGATACAGTACTGTTTGACGATCTGTCGGTCTCACTTGCCGCTGGCTGCTGGACTTGCCTTTTGGGGCCAAGCGGCGTCGGTAAAAGCATGTTGTTGCGTATGATTCTGGGCCTCTCGCAGAGAGGTGTTGAGAGTAGGGGAGAGGTGACCTGCGAGGATGGCCGGAAGCTTTCCGGGAGGATTTCTTTTATGGCCCAGCAAGATCTGTTGCTGCCTTGGCTAAGTGCCGTAGAGAATGTATTTCTGGGGGTCCGGCTGCGTGACGAACTGAACCCGGCGGAGGAAAAGCGTGTTTATGAAAAAGCTTACCATCACCTGAATGATGTGGGATTGGCTGGACATGAAAATGCGCTACCTTCAACCCTGTCGGGCGGCATGCGTCAGCGTGTGGCGCTTGCACGAACTCTTATGGAAGACCGCCCGGTTGTGCTGATGGACGAACCTTTCTCGGCCCTGGATGCAATTACCCGTGTCAGATTACAGGACAAGGCAGCGGCTGCGCTGATTGGCCGCACCGTGTTATTGGTTACTCACGATCCGCTCGAAGCATTACGACTGGGACATAGTATCCATGTCATGTCGGGCCGTCCGGCCAAACTTGATGCTCCTTTGGTAATTGCCAGCCCACAACCTCGGCACGTCGATGACCCCGAAGTTCTGTCCCTGCAAGGTGAATTGCTCAGTCGCTTGTCAGAGGCAGCGGGATGAATCTTATCAGACCTGTCGTGATTGTTGGCGGTTTGTTTGTCATCTGGCAGTTGGTTGTCAGCCTGACAGGGGCGCCGCCCTACATTCTGCCGGGACCGGTGGCTGTAATGCTGGCCTGGACGAATAATCCTGCACTGTTCTTGTCACATGGCTTTACGACGGCGCTTGAAATCTTGCTGGGTCTGTTCTTGGGGTTTGTGTTGGGGACTGTCAGCGCCTTGTGTATGGCCTATTTTCGTCCGGCCCAGCGTTGGATGCTGCCGGTGTTAGTCGTCAGTCAGGCGGTTCCGGTTTTTGCGCTGGCTCCTGTTCTGGTGTTGTGGCTGGGGTATGGACTGGCGTCCAAGGTAGCGATGGCAACCCTGATTATATTTTTCCCGGTTACGGCAGCTTTTTATGACGGGTTGCGTCGCACTGAATCTGGCTGGATTGATCTGGCGGGCACGATGAATGCGTCACGCTGGGCAATTTTGCGTCACATCCGCATCCCTGCGGCTTTGCCCGCCCTCGGTTCTGGTCTTCGCGTAGCGACGGCAGTCGCACCGATCGGTGCTATTGTCGGTGAGTGGGTGGGGTCGGGTGCCGGTCTTGGATACCTGATGCTGCATGCCAACGCCCGCGTCCAGGTGGATATCATGTTCGCCGCCCTGCTGACATTGGCGCTGATGGCTGTCGCGCTTTATTTCGCCGTTGATCTGGCACTTCGTCGGCTGATTCGGTGGCTACCCGAAGATACCCCAACACTCGACTGACACTTAGAGGAATTATCATTATGAACTCACTTTTCAGAACAATAGCCGCAGTTGCCACTCTGATGGCGGGGTTGACGGCCCAGCCGCTTTTCGCAGCGGAAAAAATGACGGTTCTGCTCGACTGGTTCGTCAACCCCGACCACGCGCCATTGATTATCGCCAGAGAAAAAGGATACTTCAGCGACGCCGGACTGGATGTCGAACTGATTGCCCCGGCTGATCCCAACATGCCGCCGAAACTGGTTGCGGCTGGTAAAGCAGAATTGGCTGTCTCCTACCAACCGCAGCTCCATATGCAGGTTTCGCAAGGCCTGCCATTGGTCAGGGTCGGTACGTTGGTTGCCACGCCCCTGAGTTCTCTGGTCGTTCTGAAAGATGGGCCAATCAAATCGATCGCCCAGTTGAAAGGTCGCAAGATCGGTTATTCCGTCGGTGGTTTTGAAGAAGCATTGCTGACAGCGATGTTGGAGAAATGGGGTGTGAAGCTCAGTGAAGTTGAATTGATCAATGTCAATTTTTCATTGTCCCCATCAATCATATCCGGTCAGGTCGACGCGGTGATCGGCGCTTATCGAAATTTTGAACTGAACCAGATGGATATCATCAATAAACCCGGTAAAGCCTTCTACCCCGAAGAAGAGGGGGTGCCGCCTTACGATGAATTGATTCTGGTTGCCAACAAATCTTCGCTTGGCGACAAGCGCCTTGGCCGTTTTCTGGATGCCCTTGAGCAGGGAACTCAATTTTTGATTAATCATCCGGATGAGAGCTGGAAATTGTTCATCGCCGCCTACAAGGACCTGAATGACGAACTGAATAAACGGGCGTGGCGCGATACCTTGCCAAGGTTTGCTCTCAGGCCAGCAGCTTTGGACGGCACACGCTATGAACGGTTTGCCACTTTTTTGAAGTCAAAGAAGCTGATCAAGACTATTCCCGCGCTGAAAACCTACGCCCAGGACATTCGCTGAACCGGATTGTCATTTAAATAGAACTAATTAGGACGGAAAACGCAGAATAGTTCCAGTTGTTTCTTTGTAATTGTAATGGGGCTATGATATCCGAAGACTGCTGACGCAGTGCCCAAACAATGCTGGAGAGCGGGAAAATGAACTTAAGCGACTTGAATCCCGAACAGAAAAATACATTTCTCTCGCTTGCTCACAAGATTGCTATTGTTGACGGTAAAGTGGTGCCAGACGAAGTTGCTCTGATCAATGAAATCACTGCCGTACTTGGTTCTGACATATCTGTAATTGCCGAGGAAGTTTACGGCAATGCCCGTACAGATTTGTTTGGTGATACGGACAGTCAGCGACTGGTTCTGAAGTGGTTATTCAGAATTGCCTTTTCCGACGTTCATTTCCACATTGATGAGGTCAGCGTTATTGACGCTCTGGCCAAAGATTTGGGCACTTCGGATGACGACGTTGCGCGAATCAGGGAAGAGGCGCGCCTTACCGCCTCAGGATAATAGCGTGTCGCCGCTAAATCTCGTTTTTTGCCTGCTCGACCAGTTGATGCAGACCTGTTGCTGGCTGCTCGGTGGGTTGATGCCGTTCAAGATAGTGGGTTAACAAATTGACGAACTCATCAACCATGGCATTTGGATCCATATCCTTATTTTCAGAACGAAAATAGGAAAATGCCGAAAAATTTGCGGCTGCATGGCGTAATCCTGAAGCAATTTCATCCGCAGGCAATCCGTCTTCGAGGCGCGTGTTGGCAATGTTGATAATTTGGTTGGCGATTTGCACACCAAGAGTTTCCTGCGTATTTTCCGATGTCATATCCAGCGCCTTAATTTATTGAAATTGAGTCGATACCCTGATCCAGAGTATAACATAGAGCGTTGGATCGGTTATACACCCCCAAAAATGAAAAATACTATGGTGACCGGATGTATTTTTCTGTTACTTTTATTCAACTGCTTTTGCACATTCAGAGGGTTCGCGCTTAACTGGCCTTCTGGACGTTTCGGTCCATTTCATAGTGTTGTCTCTGGTTTGGCCGATTGATATATTTATTGGTGTGAATAGAAAGAGGCTCACATGTCAGGCAAAAAATACCGACTTGTTACGCGGACAGATTTTGATGGCGTGGTTTGCGGAGCGTTGTTCAACGAACTTGAGATGATAGATGATTTTTTGTTTGCCGAACCTCAGGAAATGCAGGCTGGCAAGGTGAAAATTGATGATGGCGATATTACGGCAAACTTACCTTACGTTGAAGGTGTCCATATTTGCTTTGATCACCATGTCAGTGAATCAGAACGGGTTGGTGCCCGGGACAATCATATCATTGACCCGAAGGCTCCTTCGGCTGCGCGGGTTGTCTACGAATACTATGGTGGGGCAGAAAAACTTCCCAATATCTCTCCGGTACTGATGAATGCTGTCGACGACGCTGATTCTGCGCAGTACGGGGGAGAAGATATTCTGGCCCCCGAAGGCTGGGTTTTACTGAACTTTGTTCTGGACCCGCGCACGGGTCTCGAGCGGGTCAAGGAATTCTCGATTTCCAAAGAAGAACTGTTAATTCGTCTGATGACCTATTGTCGGCACAACCCGGTTGAAGAAATTCTGGCTCTTCCTGACGTGGTCGAACGCATTGAAGCATACCGGCTTAATTCGGAATTTGGTGAATTGCAGGTTGAACGGTGCACTGAACTCAGAGGCAAGGTTGCCGTTACAGACGTCAGAAGCGAAGAGCAGATTCATATGGTTAACCGGTTTATGGTATATGCTTTACATCCCGAAGTTTCCGCATCGCTCAGCATTGGACCGTCTTTTGATGCGGGCTACTGTAATGTTGCTGCTGGAAAATCGATTATCAATCGTGGATCAAGTGCCAATCTGGGATCCATGCTTCTCGAATTTGGCGGTGGCGGGCATGCCAATGCTGGCAGCTGTCGTGTTGCCAATGACCAGGTCGCTCAGGTTGTGGATACGCTGGTTGAACGTATTAACGCAGCTGGCTGACCGGGCGTTGTTGTCTGGGGAGTTCATGGCAATCTCTCTTATCGGTGAGTGGCGTGGCAGCACCCTCTGATCAAACTGAAATATCGGACGAAGACGCATCGACTCCTGCCTTGGCAGGTGGTACGCGAAACTGGATTGAAAAGATCCTTTGGGCAGGTTCGCCACCATCCAGAGATCATCTTAAAAAGTTGACTGGGTTTGCATCAATCCCGTTGACTATGCCGCTTGGCCTGTATGACGACGATATCGTGGTCGATTCCATCCAGATTGTCGGTGTTCCCGAAAACGCAGAAATTTCAGGCGGCCATGAAATTATGTCGGGGGTGTGGCAAATTTCGCCTGATGAAATTGAAGATATAACGCTTAAACTTACGTCGAGTGAAGGCGGGCGAGCGACACTTATTTTTAAAGCGATAGGCACAGAGAAAGGCAGCTCAAATCATATGACCAATTTGGCTTCTGTCCTGATTGATCTGCCTGAACCACCGCCAAAGTCTAATGTTGTCATGTCGGCACCTGAGCCAGAACCGGGGCCTGAGCCAGAACCTGAGCCAGAACCGGAGCCTAAGCCAGAACCGGAACCAGAACCAGAACCTGAGCTAGAACCAGAACCAGAATCGAAACCGGAACCAGAACCAGAATCGAAACCGGAACCAGAACCGGAGCCTAAGCCGGAACCAGAACCAGAACCAGAACCAGAACCAGAACCAGAACCAGAACCAGAACCAGAACCAGAACCAGAACCAGTCAGTACTCTGCCGTCACCAACTCCCGGAGAGGCGCGTCAGCCAACCGGCAGAATAACAGTGCGTTTGGGCGGGGCACCTGAATACGGTGACCCGCTCTATCGTATTTCCGTCGATGGCCGCCAAATTGCCAACGGTAATGTAGACTGGGCGTTGGGGTTACCCGATCTGACGCCTGGAGAAGAGGCGCTGGTTTGTTGGCAGGAAGTTTTCATTCCTTGGAATTTTGAAATCCATATGCCGGGCGAAGTTGGAATTCGCTATGAAAGCGACCATACTGGAAACAAGGGACAGTCAACAAATCTGGTCGTCGACTGGATTGATATAGACGGGGTCCGGATCGAACCAAGAGGACCGTTCTCGAAAGCGTCCCACGGTTTTTCACCTTGGCCGCAAGGCACTGACTTGTGGTCATGGAATGGGGATTTGTTGATTGATGTGGCAGGTGCGTTCTCGGGACAACCTGGCCACATGAATAATGAAGAGGACGAAGCAATGGCGGAACATAACCAGGGCCAGGATGACCGACCTGGACCGTCGAGAAAGCCACTGGTCATTCGTATCACTGAAAAAGATATTGCCAATTCAACCGTAATGGATGAATTTCGGGCTTTGCGAGCATTTCTACGTGGAGAGATTGACCGGGAAAAGCATGCAGATAAGCTGGGAGCGTATGCAAAGATTGGTCTGGAAGAAGCGGGGTGGCGTGATCTGGTCGTATTAGGCCCCGACGGAAATGCCGTTAGTCTGGATCCGGGTCAACCACCATTCGTTATGCGTCTGACGGCGGATGACGTAAAGAAGCAATCGGTTCTTACCCAATTGACGGGTTTGCGGGCCTATCTCCGTAATTATGACGACCCAAATCCTGATCCGGCGCTGGAGGCCGAATTTTCAGGAATGGGTCTTGCCGAACGGGGGTGGCGGGATTTGCTGGTTCTGGATTCCAGTGGATTACCCGTTGCCTTGCCACGAGGAGCATCAGGTAATGTTCCTGAAAGTGTCGACACAATTGATGCGATGGGTGAACCGGCGGTAGAAATTTCCGTAGATACTGCCAAAGAATTGACCGCAGAGACTTCGAGACAGTTGGCTATTACCATGAAAGAGGAGTTCTGGGCTCGGGTGTTGAAACGCGGTGTTGACGGTTTGGGTAGCACGGCGCTGCTAAAAGGGAAATCAGCAAGGCCCGGTGGCGTTGAGGAGATTAAAGGTACTCTACAGATCATGTCCAAAAAAGATGCTCGACAAAAAGTAAAAGCCTATTATAGCGATATTTTGAAACGCGCCCTTGATCGACTGCAAGAATCAATCGGCCAGGATGTATCGCCTGAAATTTTGCCGACTTTAGGCGACCCCTCCAATGACATTCCTTCATCTCAACCTACACAGTGACCTTCTCTTGCGTTTACCTTCTTTTTACGAATTTCCGCTAGTCTTTTAGATCAACGGATTTTCGACTCGATATGGAGGGGTTGAGCGCATGGGCGCTATACTTGGATCTCTTGGGTTTGTTATGGCTTTCGTGGCAATCTGGATTACGACAGAAGCCCTGCGGCGTGCGGACGGCAAGGGTGACGCCTTGATCCGCCCGTATGTCCGTGACATCAAATCACGCCTTGCCGAAAACCGCAGCCTGCTTGCAGAACTGGACAGGCGACTGGCTGATATTGAACGTCAGGTAGATGTCCTGAAATCTGATCGTCAGGGACCATCAAATCTGGCCGAGCAAGTTGATGTCGTACGTTATGGCCTTGATCAGGCGCGCCGTTTCAGCCCGAGCAACGTATTTAACGCTTAATAGAGCCTCCCCGCAGGCCGCCCGGTCCGCAAACCAGACATCTTCAGGGTCGCCTTCCCGCCATTCCATCCGGAGATGAATGTTTGATTGTCGACGGTGGACAAGAAAACAACTCCTGTCAATTTATAACACTGTAGCGGGATCGATCAGTCTATCAGCGGGAAACCCCAATGATTAACCTCAGCAATGAAAATGGGGGTTTTTCCAACGCTTCACCCGACCTATATTGCCGATGGAAGGAATCCGTTGATGACGACACCCCAAACTAGGCTGGCGCTGGCTTTTTCCTGCGTCGGTCATTCCTACTCGCATCTGTTCGTGCCGATCTTTTTTATTCTGGTGCCGCTTGCCCTTGAGCAGCAATTGGGGTTGAGCCATGGTGAGACGGTAACGCTGATTGTCGTTGGCAACATGCTATTCGGATTTGCCGCCCCGGTCGCGGGCTGGCTGGCGGATCGTTGGTCGACGGTTGGTATGATGGCGATATTCTATCTGGGAACCGGAGCCGCAATGATCATGACCGGGCTTTCTGATACCGCGCTGGAAATCGGGATATGGCTTGCCATAACGGGGGTTTTTGCCGCCATTTATCACCCGGTCGGTATTGCCTGGATTGTCAGGGTGACCGACAAGACCGGCATGGCGCTTGGGATTAATGGAATTTTTGGCGGCCTCGGTCCCGCGCTGGCGGCTGCGATGACGGGGACGCTGGTCGCGCTGGTTGACTGGCGGGCGGCATATATTGCGCCCGGTGCAGTCGTAATGGTGACTGGCATAGCCTTCACCGCCTGCATATTGAAAGGCTGGATCGTCGAAAACAACACGGACCGGAAACCGCCGCCACCACCGACTTCAAGGCGCGATACTATCCGGGTTTTCGCAATCCTCGCCTTTACGGCAATCTGCACCGGGATCGTTTATCAGGCCACGAACCCAGCTTTACCCAAAGCCTTTGCCATGGATTTCGGTACCGATGAAGCGGGAATTGCCGCTGTTTCAATGGCGATCGGCTTCATTTATATCGTATCGGGACTGATGCAGGTGATTGGTGGACGCCTTGCGGACGTTTATCCACCACGCCGGATCTATCTTCTTGCCTTTTTGTTTCAGGTGCCATTGTTGGCGATGGCCGGTTTGGTCGGTGGTGGAGCACTGATTGGCGTTGCGATTATTATGGTTAGTCTGAGTTCGTCCAGTCTGCCTGCAGAGAACATGCTGATCGCCCGCTACACTCCGCTTCATCGCAGAGGATTTGTCTATGGTATGAAATTCGTTCTGGGGCTGGGTGTTGCCAGCCTGGGAATTGTTCTGGAGGGTAAATTATTCGACATGACAGGTGATTTCCTGGCGCTGTTTTTAACTCTTGCCGCCCTGACGGCTGGTGGTACGGTCGCCATCATGATGCTTCCGTCTGACCGCAGTCAGGCAATTGCACAACCCGCTGAATAGCGAATACCGGAGAGAACAATGCCTTCACCAGTGACCATTGACCGTCTTGATCATATCGTTCTGACCGTCGCAGATATTGATGCCGCTTGCGCGTTTTACGGGCGCGTGCTGGGAATGGAGAAGATTGTCTTTGGCTCTCCCGCCCGCGTCGCGCTCGGGTTTGGGCAGCAGAAGATCAATCTGCATCCAATTGTAAATGATTATGACACCAAAGCCATCAAGCCGACACCTGGAAGCGCTGATTTTTGCCTGATCACGGATGTTCCTGTCGATGACGTCATCAAACACCTGATCGCCTGTGAGGTCGAAATCATCGAAGGGCCAATCGCCAAAAGCGGTGCAATGGGGCCGCTGAATTCTGTTTATTTCCGTGATCCGGATGGCAATCTGCTTGAGGTATCAAATTACGTTTGAGAAATCAGGTGAGATTGCCCAATAGTTCAATCTCATGCAGACGTTTATTAGCGGTCTCTTCGATGTGCGTCCTCAGATCAGGATGGTCGTCCATCAGATCATCGAAATCTTCGCGTTCAAGCATCAATAAATGACAATCTGTTGTCGCCGTTACGGTCGCCAGACGCGGACGTTTGAAGATTAACGCCATCTCGCCGAAAAAATCACCCTGTACCAGATGGATAGGAATCGGGTGCAAGTCCACTTCCACCTCTCCCTCAGCAATGAAATACATTGCCTCCGCGACCTCGCCTCGTTTCACGATTGTGTAGTGGGCGGGGATCAGGCTGGGTTTCAGCGCACCAGAAATTTCTGCGATTGTGACCGCATCCAGATTGGCAAAAGCCGGAACAGAGGCGACCATTTTCCAAGTCACGGTGAATTCACGTTTTTTGAATTCTCTCGCAAATCCGGTCGCCAGAATACCCGCTGGCAGTGCATACATGCCGACGCCCATGACCATCAGAAACGCGCCAAACACCTTGCCAAGCGCCGTAATTGGTGTGACATCCCCAAACCCGACCGTGGTCAGCGTTGCCATCGCCCACCACATGGACTGGGGAATGCTGGCGAAGTGTTCTGGTTGGGCATCCTTTTCAAGCAGGTAAGCAACGCTCGACGAAAACACCAACAGAGTGAGCATGATGACCAGTGCCGCGCCCAATTGGCGACGTTGTTCCATGAGAACCGCGCCAACGGTCGCGAGGGCCGGTGAATAACGCGTCAACTTGAACAGTCTCAGCAATCTGAAAACCCGCATAAAACGAAGATCGATAACAAAAAAGAACGTCAGGAAAAACGGAAGGATAGCGGCCAGATCAACCAGCGCCAACGGCGAGAAAATATATTTGAGCCGACCTGTTAGCGGTGCCTTGTAAGACCGGTTTGGTGTTTCCGGGGCTGACCAGACCCGTGCAATATACTCAGCTGAAAAGAATATGATGGAGATCAGTTCAAATCCGTTAAAAAAGCTCTGATAGGTATCATGAATTTTCTGAACACTTTCCAGGGTAATGGCGATTACATTGCTGACAATCAGGAAGATCATGAAACGATCAAACCAGACCGCTAATTGGTCGTCTGAACCCTGGGGTTCAAGAAATTCATAAGTGCGGCTTCTAAGGGTTTGCGACATCGTCTTTGCTGTTCAAAGTGTAGACAAGGCTTGATCCAGATCGTAAATGAGGTCCGCCGACGTTTCCTGCCCGATGGACAACCTGATGACATCTTCGCCCGCACCGGCGGCG
>JAJFIJ010000233.1 GCA_021775105.1 Rhodospirillales bacterium
CATGAAGCGCTTGAAACCCCGAACCCTGGATGAGCTTTGGAAAGCTGCCGGAACAGTCTGCGATCTGTTCAAGCCCGAAGAATGTCGCAACTTCTTTGCTGCTGATGGATATGCGTCAGAATAAATCGGAACCGCTCTAGCTGATCACCTTCCAGGTGCCATCGTCCTGACGACACGCCTTGCCGGTCGCTGTTTCTTCCTTGCCCTCGACGTAGATAGTGGTCTCGAATTCCCGGCAGTTGTCACCGGCGCTGGTCTGATAGGTGCTGGTCGGGGTGAAAGTGCCAGAGTTGCCGGAGTCCGGGTTTTGCCATGCTGTGGCGGTGCCGGTTTTCGAATATTCCAGGCCGTCCTTGGCGTTTTTGTCCATGTAGGCCTTGTCGGCGGAATCCAGGGATTTGCCGACCTCGCTACCAAAATAGGCTCCGGCCAGAACACCGATCGCGACGGCGGCCAACTTGCCTTTTCCACCGCCTACATTGGCCCCGAGCAAGCCGCCAAGGCCAGCGCCGAGGATACCGCCGATCGTTTGTTTGGGATTGTCCTCCATGCTGGTCTGGCATCCGCCGAGAATGACGGAGACAAGGGTGATGGCGACAATTCCTCTAAGTGCAGTTAGGCGTATCATTGACGTATTCCTTTTGAATTCCATATCGCTTGATCATCAACTCAAACAGTAAACAAAACGTTCACCGGAATTCGTTCAATTCCGATGGTAGACCCATCGCGTCAGACACGATAGATATGGCATTACACAATAATAATACCCAATTGTGAGCAGAATATGTCAATCGACGGGAATTGCAGTGATGAGTGTCACCATGAATAATGAGATCGTTACAAAGTTTCATGAATGGCTGGCCGATGCGGAAGCGCAGGAACCCAGCAACCCGAACGCCATGTCGCTGGCGACGGCGACGGCGGGTGGCGTGCCGTCGGTACGCATTGTCTTGCTCAAGGAATATGACGAACGGGGGTTTGTTTTCTATACCAACCTGACCAGCCGCAAGGGCAGAGAATTGACTGACAACCCCCGGGCGTCTCTGTGTTTTCACTGGAAAAGCCTGGATAAGCAGATCCGCATCGAAGGTGCCATTGAAGCCGTGTCGGACGCGCAGGCGGATGCCTACTTTGCCAGTCGCCCGCGCGCCAGCCGCATTGGTGCCTGGGCATCGAAGCAGTCGCAGCCGATGGAAAGCCGGTTTGAATTCGAGGGACGGATCGCCAAATATACGGCCAAATTCGGCCTTGGCGACGTGCCGCGTCCGGATTTCTGGTCCGGGTTCAGGTTGATTCCCGACCGGATCGAGTTCTGGCACGAACACGCGTATCGGCTGCATGACCGAAATGTCTATATTCTCGACGGTGCCGACTGGCGGATCGAAAAGCTGTATCCATGACGCCGGCTTCGGTCTCCTCAGAACGGTTAATGCGGTGGGCGACCTATGCCTCGGTTTCTGTGGCCTGCCTGCTGATTGCTTCCAAGTTTGCCGCCTGGCTGGCAACCGATTCCGTCAGTCTGCTGTCCACCCTGATCGATTCGATCCTTGATGCTGCCGCCAGCCTGATCAATCTGGTTGCCGTCCGTCACGCGCTTGAGCCGGCCGATCGTGAACACCGTTTCGGTCATGGCAAGGCCGAAGCTCTGGCCGGACTGGCGCAATCGGCGTTTATTGTCGGCTCGGCGATGTTTCTGCTGGTTGAAGCCGGGCAGCGGGCGTTTAACCCGAAACTCATCGCGCATACTGAAATCGGTTACGTTGTGATGGTCTTCTCGATCATTCTGACTGCCGTTCTGGTGATCTTTCAGCGCTACGTCGTCCGCCGTTCGGGGTCGGTCGCGATCAGTGCCGATTCGCTGCATTACCAGACCGACATCCTGATCAATTTCAGTGTTATCGTATCGCTGTTTCTGGCCAGCCAGATGGGGCTTGCCTGGGCCGATCCGCTGTTCGCCGTTGGCATCGCCGCCTATATCATCTACAGCGCCTGGCAGATCGGAACAGAAGTGTTTCAGATCCTCATGGATCGTGAACTGCCCGACGAAGACCGCCAGAAAATCCGGGCAATTGCGCTGGCGGAAAAAGGAGTCACGGGGCTGCATGATCTTCGCACCCGCTCGTCGGGAACCCAGGTCTTTATCCAGCTTCATTTGCAGATGAACGGCGAAATGAAGTTGAGAGACGCCCATGAAATCGCCGATGTGGTTGAGTTGAAAATCTCCGATGCCTTTGCCAATGCTGAAGTCATCGTCCATCAGGACCCGGACGGGCTTGATGAAGATCATCCCGAATTTCACTGAACCTGTTAAAATTAGTTATGGTTTCGACACTTTCAGAAATGGAGATCGCGAGGTTTCTCGGAAACCCTGATGTATGGGGCTCGGGCGTCGATCAGGTCGAAACCGTCAACACCCATATTTCACGTATTTTTCTGGGCGGTGATCGGGTTCTCAAACTCAAACGCCACGTCAGGTTTCCCTATCTCGACTTCTCGACCGCTGAACGGCGACGTCTGGCCTGTGAAGCCGAGATCGCGGTCAACAGGCGAACCGCACCCGGTATTTACAAACGCGCAATCGCGCTGACCAGAGACACGGATGGCCAGTTATCCATCGACGGGGAAGGTGAGGCGGTTGACTGGCTGGTCGAGATGGCGCGATTTGATCAGGACACGCTGTTTGACCGGATGGCGAAAGCCGGCAAACTCAACAGGCCGTTGATGGAGCAGACGGCCGAGGTCATCTCGCGCTTTCATGAGACCGCAGATATTATGCCGGGCGGCAGCGGACGGGCCATTGTTCAGTTGATTCTCGACAGCAACAAACAGTGTTTTCTCGACCTCAGCCCGATGTATTTTGCGCCTGAACCTCTCCGGGTTTTGTCTGATCTTTATGAGCGTCGGATGAAGGACCTCGGCGACCTGCTTGATCAGCGTCGCGATGGCGGGCTTGTGCGCCACTGTCATGGTGATCTTCATCTTCGTAACATCTGCCTGCTGGACGGCACCCCCATCCTGTTTGACGCTATTGAATTCAATCAGGATTTCACCAACATCGATATCCTGTATGATCTGGCGTTTCTGCTGATGGATCTGGAATTTGTCGGCCACCGGCGGTTCGCCAATATAGTGCTGAACAGGTATTTTGACGTCAATGGCCGGGGCAACGACGATGTTGGTAATTTTCAGGTGCTTTCCCTGTTTCTGTCCATGCGCGCCGCAGTTCGCGCCCATGTCGATGCGATGCAGGCACGTTCACTGGATGATCCGCTGCACTGCCAGAAACGGGCAAAGGAAGCGCAATCCTACTTTGCCATGGCGGTTGCCTATCTGACGCCCCGACCGCCACGCCTGATCGCCGTCGGCGGGCTTTCCGGCAGCGGTAAATCCAGAATGGCCCGCGAACTGGCGCCGTCCGTTGGTGCTGCGCCGGGGGCGCGCGTGGTTCGCACCGACGTCACCCGCAAACGGCTGGCCGGCAGCGATTTGCAGGACCGGCTGGGTGCGGATGGATATAGCGCCGAAATGACGGCCCGGACCTATGAGGCGTTCTGCACCGAGATCAGAAAATGTTTATGCGAAGGACAGTCGGTTGTCGCCGATGCGGTGTTTGCCCGCGAACCCGAGCGTCAGCAGATCGCGGCTATTGCCGCCGAGCTTGCTGTACCGTTTGACGGCCTGTGGCTGGAGGCACCGAAGGAGGTGATGATCAAACGGGTCACGGAACGCAAAAACAATGTCTCGGACGCCGGACGTGATGTCGTTGATCTGCAACTGGGGTACGATCTGGGGAAAATTGCCTGGCGACGGGTCGACAGTTCCGGACCGCGTGAGCAAACCATCACCAGGGGCATAAAGGCGTTGGGTCTGTAAATTGAAGGTGATAAATATATCGCCGTAGGATATTGTTTTTGCTGGTAAAACTATAATTGGAAACGACCCTGTGTTATACTTGAATCCAACAGGAATTTTCAGTCTTTCAGAGAAAGGAGAGGATCATGCCCTATAGTACCGTTCTCGTATCCGTGGATGGCCTTGACGGGTCCGCCTGTGCGGTCGAGACCGCTTTCGGCGTCGCCAAACGATTTTCCTCTCATCTGACGGCGCTGCATGTGCGCCCGGATCCAAAGGACACAATTCCCCTGCTGGGTGAGGGCATGTCGGTGGCGATGATCGAGGATATGGTCCGCATTGCCGAAGATGAAAGTCATGACCGCAGTCACCGGGCACGGGAAAAATTCGACGCCTGCGTCGCCGAGCACGGCTTTAACCTGTCCGATCAGCCGGGCACGGAAACGCCCAGCGCCGCCTGGCATGAAGAACGCGGTCGTGAAGATGATGTTGCGGCCCGCTTCGGCAGGCTGTCAGACCTGATTGTCGCCTGCCGTCCGGGGGCGGATGCCGATGTTTCACAAACGCTTACCTTAAACTCGGCCCTGTTTGATACCGGGCGACCGGTTCTGGTCGTGCCCCAGCAGGCCGATGGCGGGAACATTGGCCGCAAGGTGGTAATTTCGTGGAACGGCAGTGCCCAGGCGGCGCGCTCGATTGGCATGGCCATGCCGCTGCTGAAGGAAGCCGACGACGTGATGGTCTTCACCGTCGGTATGGGGGCAGCGGCCAGCGATCAGGCGCTTGATCTGGCGAATTATCTCTCATGGCACAACATTACCTGCTCGACCCGTGCATTACCCGGCAAACGCAGTGTGGTCGGTGCCGACCTGCTGGAAGAAGCAGCCGAATTCGGTGCCGACCTTCTGGTCATGGGGGCGTATACCCACAGCCGCATGCGCCAGTTGATTCTCGGCGGTGTTACCCGCCATGTTCTCGAGCAGGCGCCTTTGCCGCTGTTCATGGCGCACTGATCCGTTATAACTGAGCCATGATCCACAAGAAGATTTTCGACTCCGTGCTGTCCAATATGGACGGCGAGCAGGCAACATATTTTGCCGACATCGCCAACAAGCTCGAAGAAGACCCGCGCGCTCAGCAAGCACCAAATCTGGTGTTTCTGGTGCTTAAAGACACCGCACCGTTTCTGCCAAAATATTTACCGCCCGGTGACTTCATCGATGAACTTCTGGCGTTTATCAAAACCCACAACCGCGCGCTCTCAAGGCTGATTTACAGCCGCGACTTCATCGAAGATCCCGAAGCCCTGCGCAAAATCACCAGCAAGTTTGTCGGCCGCATTCTCGAAATCATCCTCGAAAAATACGATGACGGTCAGGTCGGCGAATCGAGGACAACCGAACACCGGATTTCATGGCCCTATGACGAGGTCGATTTCCCCTATGTCGACGACGGGGAGTGAGGGCGGGGACCCGGTTTTTTCTTCTTCAGCGGGCGGCCAAGGTTCTTTTCAAGTCGCGCCAAAAACCCGTCGTCACCAAGCGGTCGACCGGTGCGCTCGTGCTGGCGCAGCATCTGATGATCGTCTGCATCCAGCCCGCTCTCCAGCAACCCCGGCCAGTCGTCAACGATCTCGAGAAGCGGTTTGACCCGGACCAGTTGATCGTCGGTCCCGGCCAGATGTGCGCGCGCACTGCTCCAGGTGTAGTCTTCAGCACGTCGGACCATGCGCGCCCGCACCGGGTTCAGTTCGACATAGCGCGCCGTCGCCAGAAGATATCGCTCATCCATGGGAAATGAGGCAAACCGGCCCTGCCACAGATGCCCGCGCCAGCCTTCGCGGGAATTGACATGGCGGGTATAACGCCGGTGCGCCTCACCAATCGCCAGGCCGAGGGCGTTTTCGGTTTCGGGGACGGCAATCAGGTGAACATGGTTGGTCATCAGGCAATAGGCCCAGATCTCGACACCGTAATGCCCGCACCATTCAGCCATCAGGTCGAGATAGATGCGATAATCATCTTCGTTAAAAAACGTATCCTGACGCCGGTTGCCGCGCTGCGTCACATGATGCGGCACCCCCGGTGCGACAACGCGGGCCAGCCTAGCCACGGGAGTTTCTCACACCCTATCTCCTTCAGACAAACGCCAATGCCAGAAAAACGGGGACATGACGTGATCCCGAAGGGATCGGGATCGTGTCCCCGGTTTTCGGGAGAGTAGGGGGAGATTATATCAGAATACCCGTAATTAAGTAAGGTGTCCCCGGAACTCCTAACTCCTCGAAACTCCTGATCGCCGCGTCCTGGCCGCCGAAGGGGGCGATCAGGTCCATCAGCCAGAGGTTTTTGCCGGATTTCCAGTCCATCGGGCTGATCCGGCGCACACCTTGCTGCATGGGCTCCTCTGCTTCGTCCGAGAGGTAGGCCCCTCGCGCGACAAGCGCACGGCAACGGGTGGCGAACGCCCTCAAACAGTGTTTGGCAATTGCCAAGGCCACGTTGCCCTGCCGCCACAGGCGAAACTGATCCAAGGCAATCGGCGGGATGGTCATCCATTCCGTGTCGGCGATGAAAAGATGTTTGTGGGTCGGCGTCTGGGTCAGCAGCCAGACCGCATTGCCGAGCAGCGCGATCTTGTCGGCACCCAGTTGCTGGGCGGTTTTCTGTTGTGGGCCCGCTTGTGGTCCGCCCGGACGGAAGCCGCCCTGTGACTGGGTATATGCAGTCTGTGCCGTGCGGACGGCTGGACCAGCCTCGCCGAATTCACGGGGACACGATTCCGATCCGGTGGATCGGGTCATGTCCCCGAAATTCTCGTGCGGTGTTTCCATGGCGGTAGTATTTCAACTCACCAAAGAAGTTGCCAGAAGATAACGACTATTTGGCATAAAATCTTGACTTTTTTCCTATTTTATGTTACATATACGATCAATGTCACAATTCGAATGAGAGATTGCCTCATTCCTGATGTGACCGTCTCCCACCGGGCGAATAAGGTGGCTTCCATCCCTATAATTTATGGGAGGTTTGCATGATTGCGATTTTGAAGAGTTGTTTACTGGCTGGTGCGGTGTGCTGGCGGTGAAATGGTGATCAAGGTGTTCCCTATGCTGCCGGTCTGAAATGTTACCCATGTAGCCGGTTTGGACCCCCTAATCAGTTCCCTCCCTCCTTGTGGGGGAGGGTTAGGGTGGGGGGTCAAAAGCGCGATAGCGCGAATAAAAAAGCGTTCCTCCAGTTGAAACTTTCACCCCCATCCCGGCCTTGCATGTTTGATCTGCATGTTTTTCAGCGATGAAGGATATGCAGACAGAGGGATTATCGCGATAATCCCTCTGTCTGGCGGGCTGGGCCGTTCCTGGCCTTGGCGATGAAGCGCCGTGGGGGAGCTTGGCCGGTCCGC
>JAJFIJ010000234.1 GCA_021775105.1 Rhodospirillales bacterium
GGAATCGAACCCCTGACCTCAACACTGCCAGTGTTGCGCTCTCCCAACTGAGCTACGGCCCCTTAAGTATATTGAACTGACGGCGTTGGGTTCGCCGGAGCGGAAAATACGGCTGCTTGCCCTCCGAAGGCAAGCAAAAACCGGAGCGGATGGCAATTTAGGCTGGCCGCCCGGATATTGTATACCCTCAGTTTTTATCGTCTTCGACGCCGAGGTCGATATGTTCCTTGACCTCCGACAGGTCATCATCATCTTCGCCAAGATCGGACGCGTCCTCAATCAGATCGTCATCTTCCTCGTCATCGGCGAGGTCGTCGAGATCGTCATCTTCATCGTCATCGAGAACATCGATGTCGTCGATATCCTCGACCTCTTCGGTTTCTTTGTCTTTGGCAGGTTTATCGTCCGCAGGTTTTGCTTTCTCAGGAGGGGCCTTCCTTGCCTTGGTAACTGCGACCACCACTTCCGTATCACACTTAGGGCAAACGGCAGGCTTGCGGTTAAGATCATAAAAAGGTGCACCGCAGCTCTGGCAGATGTGCTTTTTTCCCAAATCCGGTTTAGCAACGCTCTATTCTCCGACTGATCATTTTGTATAAGACATTACTTGATAATGTGCCAATTGCCATTTTCAGAAGCTTCTGTCAAAACCAAAAATACGTATTTTTCAAATTTCCTGAAAGCTGTAAATCCCGGGACCGCGTTACAATCGCATACAAAGTCTGTAAACCGCCTGAAATCCGTGTTAGAGAGCGGCGCAGTCGAGTAGAATTTTTGTGGCCGTGCGGTCGGTACGGAACGGTCAAAACAAGGGGCAATCGGTTGAGCGCAATTCGTTCGCAACAGTCTTCTTCGCTCGCTGGCGAGGTTCGGGTTCCCGGTGATAAATCAATTTCCCATCGCGCCTTAATGCTGGGTGGATCGGCAATCGGCGAAACCCGGATCAAGGGACTGCTGGAAGGCGAAGACGTTCTGGCAACTGCCGATGCAATGCGCGCATTTGGCGCCGATATCCGCCGGGATGACGATGGTACGTGGCAGGTTGTCGGGCGCGGCGTCGGCGGTTTGGGCGAGCCATCGCAGGTTCTGGACTTGGGAAATTCCGGAACGGCTGTTCGATTGTTGATGGGTTTGGCGGGTGGCCACGCTTTCGCCACAACATTTTCCGGCGATGCATCGCTATGTCGCCGGCCGATGAGCCGGGTCCTGTCGCCACTTGGCGACATGGGTATTCAGTTCACGTCGCGGGAAGGCGGTCGCCTGCCAATTACCGTAACCGGTCCGGAAACGCTTCTGCCTGTCTGTTATACTTTGCCTGTGGCATCGGCTCAGGTGAAATCGGCGGTGTTGCTGGCCGGTCTGAATGCGCCCGGCAAAACCACCGTGATCGAACCCCAGCCGACCCGCGATCACTCCGAACTGATGCTGCGTCACTTCGGTGCTGAAATCGTTGTCGTGGACCAGGCCGATGGCTCAAGGCAGATTACCCTGACCGGGCAGCCCGAACTAAAAGCGGCGGATATTGTTGTCCCCGGTGATATCTCATCCGCCGCGTTTCCGATGGTTGCAGCACTGCTGGTCAAGGGATCAAGAATCAGACTGAACGGCATCGGTATCAATCCGTTACGTGCCGGCCTGATCACAACGTTGCAGGAAATGGGGGCATTGATTTCGATCAACAACCGCCAGGGGGGCGAGGGTGATCCGCTGGCTGATCTGACGGTCACAGCAAGTGTGCTGAAAGGCGTCGATGTGCCAGCCGAACGCGCGCCATCGATGATCGATGAATACCCGGTCCTTGCCGTCGCAGCGGCCTGTGCCAGCGGCACGACGCGGATGAACGGGCTGGCTGAACTTCGGGTCAAGGAAAGTGACCGGCTGGCCGCCGTCGCCAAAGGGCTGGCTCTCGCCGGCGTTGATGTAGAGGAAACGGAAAATTCCCTGATCGTTCATGGAACGGGGCATCCGCCGAAAGGCGGCGCCCTGATCGAAGCCGATCTTGATCATCGCATCGCCATGGCGTTTCTGGTGCTCGGTATGGTCACTGAACAGCCGATGTCCATTGATGACGCCTCCCCCATTGATACCAGTTTCCCCGGCTTTGCCGACCTGATGAACAGTCTTGGCGGTAAAATGGGCAACGTATGACAGGCCCCTCCATCGGAGATTTAGTAAGGAACGACAGTATGATCATTGCGATTGATGGCCCGGCGGCAGCCGGCAAGGGCACCATGGCCCGGCGCATGGCCAAACATTTTAATCTCGCTTATCTCGATACCGGATTGCTTTACCGGGCGACCGGAAAGAAGGTTCTTGATCAGGGTGGTGATGCCGAGGATGTGGAATTCGCGACCGCGGTCGCCGAAAACCTGACGGCTGACGACCTGAACGCAGACGGTTTGCGGACAGAAGACGTCGGACAGGCGGCGTCCAAGGTTTCTGCCATTCCCGGCGTGCGTGCAGCCCTTTTGCAGTTTCAGCGGGACTTTGCCGCGACGCCCCCGGATGGCACAATCGGCGCCGTACTTGACGGCCGCGACATCGGAACCGTCGTCTGCCCCGATGCTCCGGTTAAGCTGTTTGTAACGGCGAGCGCAGAAGTCCGCGCGGAACGGCGATTAAAGGAGTTGCTTGGTCGGGGCAGTGAAGCTATATATGCGCGCGTTTTGGAAGACATGAAGGAGCGAGATGCCCGCGATTCGTCGCGTGCGACCTCTCCACTGGAACCGGCGGCGGATGCCAGATTGCTCGATACCAGCGACCTGGATGCCGAGCAGGCCTTTGCCGAGGCTCTTGAGTTTGTAAATTCCAGAACCTGATACCCCCTCACAAACAGAGGGTCACTATTCACCCCGTATCGGCGAAACGTCGGAATTTGCGGATTTGGATCTTTTTTGAGACCACCGGAACCAACCGGTCGGCCAGAAAATTAACGAAAGGACTACCCGATGGCTCCAGCCAAACAGACCGCTTCTGGCGGCAATGAACTCCCCCCCGTTACAGAGAATTTTGCAGACCTTCTTGAAGAAAGTATCGGCGAACAGGGCTTTGAAGGCCGTGTGCTGAAAGGCACCATCCTCGCCGTTGAAAACGACGTCGCCGTTGTCGACGTCGGACTTAAATCAGAAGGTCGCGTGCCGCTGAAAGAGTTCGGCACCCCCGGTCAGGATCTTGATCTGAATGTTGGCGACGATGTCGACGTTTATGTTGAACGCTACGAAGACCGCGAAGGCATTATTCGCCTGAGCCGCGAAAAAGCGCGCCGCGAAGAAGCCTGGATTGAACTTGAAAAATCCTTCACCGACAATGTTCGTGTAAACGGCGTGATCTTCGGTCGCGTCAAGGGCGGCTTTATTGTTGATCTGGCTGGCGCCGTTGCCTTCCTGCCGGGCTCGCAGGTTGATATCCGTCCGGTTCGCGACATCGGCCCGCTTATGGGCACACCGCAGCCGTTCCAGATTCTGAAAATGGACGCCCAGCGCAATAACATCGTTGTTTCGCGCCGTGCCGTTCTGGAAGAAAGCCGTTCGGAAGCCCGTTCGGAACTGATTTCGCAACTGACCGAAGGTCAGATCCTTGAAGGCGTGGTCAAGAACATCACCGATTACGGTGCGTTTGTTGACCTTGGTGGCGTTGACGGCCTGCTGCATGTCACGGACATCGCCTGGAAACGCATCAACCATCCGTCGGAAGCCCTGCAGATTGGTGAGACCATCAAGGTTCAGGTGATACGCTTCAACGCCGAAACCCAGCGTATTTCGCTTGGTATGAAGCAGCTTGAAGCCGATCCGTGGGAAGGCGTTGGTGCCAAATACCCGACCCAGACCCGCCTGACCGGTCGCGTCACCAACATCACCGATTACGGTGCATTTGTTGAACTGGAAGCCGGCGTCGAAGGACTTGTCCACGTTTCAGAAATGAGCTGGACCAAAAAGAACGTTCATCCGGGCAAAATCGTCTCGACCTCCCAGGAAGTGGAAGTCATGGTTCTTGATGCAGATCCGGAAAAACGCCGCATCTCGCTTGGCCTCAAGCAGTGCATGGACAACCCGTGGGATTCTTTTGCTGCGCGTCATCCGGTCGGTACGGAAGTCGAGGGCGAGGTCAAGAACATCACCGAGTTTGGCCTGTTCATCGGTCTTGAAGGTGAAATCGACGGTATGGCTCACCTGTCCGATCTGAGCTGGGAAAAGACCGGTGAAGAAGCTCTTGCCGATTACAACAAGGGCGATACGGTCAAGGCCAAGGTTCTTGATGTTGATGTTGATAAAGAACGGATTTCGCTGGGCGTCAAACAGCTTGGAGCCGATCCGTGGGAAGGCGTTGGCGCCAAATACCCGACCGAGACCCGCCTTACAGGCC
>JAJFIJ010000235.1 GCA_021775105.1 Rhodospirillales bacterium
GCAGTTTGCACCATGCCGACAACACCGCCTGCCGGGCCAGACAGAATACTGTCTTTGCCCTGAAACAGTTGGGCGTCGGTCAATCCACCATTGGATTGCATGAATTGCAGTCGTGTTCCGTGGTCATCTTCTTTACCGCCGGGTTTCAGATCGGTGGCAACCCTGTCAACATAACGCCGGAGAATGGGAGATAAGTAGGCGTCCACGACCGTGGTATCGCCCCGTGACACCAGTTTCATCAATGGACTGACTTCATGGGAAACGGAGATCTGGGTAAACCCAATCTGCCCAGCAATGTCACCAACCAATCGCTCATGTTCGGTAAAACGATATCCATGCATAAAGACGATGGCCGCTGATCGAATGCCCTGATCAAAGGCTTTCTGCAAATCGGCCTTTACCTGCCCGGGGTCGGGTGTGTGAATCACCTCACCATCTGACATCACCCGTTCATCAACTTCAATTACGCTTTCATAAAGCATTTCCGGCAACACGATATGGCGGGCAAATAAATCGGGTCGATTTTGATACCCAATCCGAAGACAATCCCGGAAGCCTTTCGTGGTGACAAAAACGGTGCGGTCTCCCTTGCGTTCCAGCAGGGCATTGGTGGCAACTGTGGTCCCCATTTTGACAACATCGACCATGTCTTCGGGGATGACCTCACCCTTTTTGACACCGATCAGGTCACGAATACCTTGCAAGGCCGCATCTTCATATTGTTCCGGGTTTTCAGACAGCAGCTTGTGGGAAACCAGTGTCCCGTCGGGCTTGCGGGCAATCAGATCCGTGAAGGTGCCCCCGCGGTCAATCCAGATTTGCCAGTTTTCTCTGGATTTGTTTTCAAGCATTTGATCTTCCCCTGATGATTAGAACGACTGATTGATGATGTAGTGAGTGATCTGGAGAACGAAACAGATGATTCAGCATCTCCGTCAGGTATGATTGTTCACAGTTATCGTGAATTCTGGTTACTTCAAACCTTATATTCCAAACCTATAACGATGATAACCGTTATTCCCAAGTGCGAAATATAGGAGCTTTTGATGTTTTCGGAATTTGGTTGGGGTCATAGTTCACTGTCCGATCGTCGAAGGTAAGAAAAGAGCAATCTCCGGGAATATGATAAGAAGAGCAATCATTACAAACATTGCCCCGACAAAGGGAATAGCGCCAATGATGACATCATTTATTGGACCGCCCTTACGGATGCCTTGTACCACATAGAGATTGAGGCCGATGGGTGGCGTAACGAGGGCTGTTTCGATAAGTATCATAAGCAGGATTCCAAACCAGACGGGATCATAACCAAGTGTGATGACGATTGGCGCGATAATGGGAATGGTGGTGATCATCAGGGTTAGTGTTTCCATGAAGAAACCGAGAACGACATAGAATAAAATTATTGCCATCAGTGTTGAAAATTTGGAAAGGCCAAGGCCAGCGATAAAGTCGGTCAACTGGCTGGTTAAGCCAATGCCTGCCAGAACGAAGTTCAGAAAATAGGCGGCAATAATAATAAACATAACCATCGCCGTTGTGCGCATGGCTCCTTCGACGGCGTCTTTAAGCATGTTAAGGGTTAAGCGTCGATATCCGGCAGCCAGAACAAGAGCAGCAATCACCCCAAGGGCTGCGGATTCCGTAGGTGTTGCCCAGCCAAGATAAATAGAGCCGATTACGATGAAGAAAATAAAGAAAGGTGGAAGTAAATCTATCAGACCATGGAAACGTTGGGTCCAGGTTATGGACTCGTGTGAGCCGTCCCAATTCCGCCGCAACAGACAAGCGATTAAGACGGTTAACATAAACAATCCGGCAAGAGCAATACCAGGCAGGATGCCTGCAAGGTACAAATCGGGAATGGAGGTGTCTGTCAACGCACCATAAATGATGATGTTGATGGAAGGTGGTATCAGAATTCCTAGTGTGCCCCCTGATGCCAGGGTTCCCAGGAAAAGTCGTTCGTTATATCCGTTTGTTTTGATTTGGGGTTCCGCCAAAGTTCCGATCGTTGCAGCTGTTGCAACGCTGGAACCGGATGTCGCGGCAAATAGTGCGCTTGCGCCAATGTTGGAATGCATCAATCCTCCCGGCAGCCATGTCAGCCAATAGCTCATGGACCGGTACATGCGTTCGGCGATTCCGGAACGCAGCAACAACTCTCCCAGTAAGACAAACAAAGGAATTGCGACCAGCAAAAATTCAGTGCTGGTTGACCAGGCAATTTCGCCCATCGCTTTGTGAAGTGGCATGAAAGAAAAGCTCGAGTTTAGAACCAGCCCTAGTAATGCAAGAGTTGCAGCAACAGGAATGGACACTGCCAAAAAACCGACCAGAACGAAAATGGTTACTACCAACATTGTCTTTATCCTCGCATTAGTTTGAGTTCTGCGTGTTGACGCCGCTGGTTTCGGCCAGTTCAACAGCGTCCAGTTCTTCCTGAAGTTCCTCGTCGACTGTACGGGTCCCTGCGACACGGGCTATCGTGGCAAAATCTCGATGAATGAGCGCGTGCAATGACCGGGTTAGCAATAGAAGTGTGGTGAGAACGAAAGACGCAAAACCGATTAGCCAGAGGCCTTGTGGGATCCAGATCGGTGTTCCTAGAGGTGTATTGGCAGTTGCGTCAAAATCCCACGATGTTTGCCACACATCATAGGCGTACCAGGTCAGCATTAGAGAAAATACAAGGACTGACAAAAGTGCGGCAATGTCGAGGATCGCACAGAAAAGGGGGGGGAAATGAAGATAAAGTGCGTCGACCCGAATATGTGCCCGATGTATTAGAGTGAACGATAATGCCCAGGTTGTGCCAATGGCCAGAGCGTAGTTAGCCATCTCGTCTGCACCACCAAGGCTGATCAGGAATATTTTGCGCAGCACAACCTCGGTACCGATTATAAATGCCGCTGCAATCATCATCGCACCGCCACACCACACACCATAGCGGGAAATTCTAAAGCTAATTTGTTCGAGATGGTCCAGCATTACGATAACCTTTTCTTTAAAAACACGACGGACCCAAAGGGGCGATGATGCGTCCGCGAAATCAAATTGATTCCTAGGGAACGCATCACCACAGGGAGACCTTGTCTAGTTCGTCACCGCTTTTATATTGACGACTTGGCCAACCGTTTCGTTCCACTTGCTCACGCAAGCTGATCCACAACGTTTTGCCCAGTTTGGTACAATCACCGTTTCCATGATTTCACGCAATTTGGCGCGATCGGCATCAGAGACCGAAATGAGTTTCATCGATGCCGGGTTTCCGCCTTTGCACTCAGAACCCGTATTGCATGCAAGACCGATCTGGGTTTCTGAATTGGCAGCATTCCAAACTTTGTTTTCCCAGGAACCGATTTCTGAGGACAGAAATTTACGCACTGATTCTGGCAATTTGTTCCAGGACTTCATGTTTACGCCGTGCATGACCATGCTCCAACCGACGGGCAGAGCATAAAGATGTGTCGTAACTTCATGCCATTTAGCTAAATTTCCTGACAGCGCGCCCGTAATCGCACAATCGGCAACACCTTTTTGCAAGGCAGGCACGACCTCCCCGAAGGGGATATTGACGCCGGTTCCGCCCACGGCCCCGACAAATTCTGAAAGAGATTTTGAGAATGTCCGAACTTTCTTGCCCTTAAGATCGCTCAAGCCGTTGATGGGACTTTTGCAGTACATGACCTGAGCATGAAACGGAAAAACAGCGAGTAATTTGATACCATATTTTTTCTCGTACAACTCAGCCAGAACGGGCTTGTAAGCGTCGCTCACTTTACGAGCAATGTCGATATCAGCACTGAACCCAGCCAGATCAACCGCTTCATTTTCCGGGTCGTCGCCTGCAACATATCCCAGAACCGTTGAGCCAAAATCAATGACACCGCTTTTCATGAGGCGGAAAACCTCGCCGCCCTTGAGCCCCATTTCGGTAAAGGCTTTGATGTCTGCGGTCACCGCACCATTAGATTTTTCCGGTATCGTTTTTGTCCAGAAAGGATGTTCCCTCTCTTTATACACGGAAAGATTAGCCCATGTTCCGACGACATTGACCTTGGTTTTGGGTAATTCACCTGCTTGGCTCATCCCAGCAGATAAAATAATCGCGCTGCCCAAGATGACAGTGATTCCAGATTTTAGTATGTCTTTCATTAACCTAACTCCTTTTCCATGAAAAATAGGGGTGTGATCGCTAAACGCTGACGGTTTCCCAGCTCGGGATATCGGTTATCAGCATGCTGCCTGGTGCATGCGTGATGCATACTGGCGGTTTTGCGGTCTGGATGGCGGCCTGCGGTGTCACGCCGCATGCCCAGAAAACGGGAATTTGTCCGTCTTCAAAAATTGGTGTATCCCCCCAATCCGGTTTTGAAATATTTTTGATTCCAATTTCTTTGCCATCGCCTAGATGGACCGGTTCACCGTGGGCATGGGGGTATCTCGACGTAATTGCGCAAGCTCGGATAGCATCAGTTGGAAGCATCGGGCGCATAGAGCAGACAACCGGTCCAACAAACGGCCCGGCTGGTTTGGTATTTAAAGATGTGCAATACATGGCTACGGTTTTGTTTGCCTCGATGTGATCCAGCCGAATTCCTTCGGCCATCAACGCTTCCTCAAAACTAAACGAACAACCGAGAGCGAAGGCGACATAGTCATTCTGCCAAAGATCGGAAATATCTTGAGCTTGGTCTGTCAGGTTGCCATCGCGATAGACGTTGTACAGGGGGATGTCAGTGCGAATATCGATATCCGAACCAAGTGTTCGCATCATCGGATCACCAGTATCCGATACACCCACTAGAGGACAGGGTTTTGGGTTGCGTTGGCAGAACCGGAAAAAATCAAGAGCGTAACTAGCGGGCAAAATTACTAAATTTCCCTGGAGATGACCGAGACCGATGCCCGCAGTGTGACCTGAGTAAAGCCCGTTCCTGATGGCCTTGCGAACTTTCTTCACTGGAAGGCGGCGTAAATCTTCGAACAGATCATTGCTCTTGGTATGTTGCTTCATTTTGCGCCGTGCCTTTTGTCCATCGTCGATCCGTGACTAAGGGTTGCGCATTAAGTGAATAACGTCCAATCTCAAATTTTTTGCTGAATTGATAAATTAAATTTATCAATTTATGTAGTGGTGCTAATTTGTGATGGGAATTTTATTCGGCAAAACCGAACTCTTTGGCGACTTCACATGCCAGAGAGGCCGCTTTTTCAGCAACCGGATTGAACGGATCAGTGGCATAAGAAGCCGTAAAACTGAGGTCCATAGGTTTCCAACTGCATGGTATTTCGATCAACTTTCCCGACTCCAGTTCTTCTTCGACCATCCTGCGAGGAAGGGTCCCAATCCCAATCCCGTCAATGGTCATGCGCAAACACGCAGCAAGAGAGCTCGAGGGGAAAACCCGTGCCGGTTCATTGCCGTTTTCCCGGACATATTTGATAATCTCTGCGTAGGGTCGGGTATTTCGCGCATAGGTCAGCAGAGGATAATCAATCAACTTGTTGATGGAGATTTTCCGGTCAGTCGAAATCCTGAGTTTTGGCGATGCGACCCAAGCCAAAGGGAACGCTACCAAATCAAGATTTTCAATTCTATATTCGGAAACCGGTCCCATAAGGAAGGCTAGGTCAAGAGACCGGGATACTAATTCATTACGCAGGTTTTCAGTTACTTCTACAGTAATTTCTACGTCGATTTTGCTATAGGTTTCATGAAGTTGTGCGAGGAACATCGGCAGTAAGGTATGGACAATGGTTTCTGATACTCCCAGTCTCAGTATTCCTCCCAAGCGCGATGTTTCGGCTCTCTCGCGAAGCGTCTCGGTCATTCGCAAAACCTTTTCTGCGTAGGGGAGTAATTCCTGTCCTTTGGTTGTCAAATGGATTGGGCCATTGTTTCGTTCGAATAACTTAACGCCCAATGAATCTTCCAATTTTGAAATGCGTGAAGATATGGCTGGCTGTGTTGTATGAAGTCGTTCCGCTGTTTTGCGGAAACTTCCAAGCGTCGCCACCCATAGGAAAGTTTCAAGTTGGCGCAAGTTCAGGTTCATGGGAGATCGGAATTTGTTATTTGTGCTGCGTGTTGTCGATAACCCAAATTTATAACAGCAATGAATTGCCAACACCTCAGAAATTTTAGGCAATTTTCGGTCTTCACAATCAAAAGCCCTGCGCTTTCAAAACACAGCCATATTGATTGTTGTTTAAGTTCTACCGCAGCGCGTGAGGTGGCAGCTGAATCATCTGGGCTGGCCGGGTGCGACGGCGGAATCCGAAAGTCCTGGCAACAGAGGTAATAATATTTCTGAGTAGCACCATCAGCAATCTCCTGTCGGTTCTTACGTAGCCCCAGATATCTCCAAATCCCAGACTCTTACTGTATCCTGAATTGGGGTTCCGGTAAACAATATATGGTGGGTGATTAGAGTTCATGCACGATATATGGTGTTTATTTTCCTGATGTTTGAGTCGATCTTCCCGATTCAGGGGAAAAAGCCGCTGGCGGATCAATTGCGATCCCGATAAAACGGGGTTTAGACGTAAAAATATTCAAGGGGCGGGAATCGGGAATGACATGCACAGCTAAACTCTGTCTGTTTGAACAGTGGACGGATCCGGTCGGGTCCGAGTATCTGGAACAGCATTCTCCGGACACGGAAATTTGTTTTCTGTCGTTCGATGATACTCCTTCAGAAAATTGGCAGGCGCTGGCGGGTGCGCACGGTTATCAAATGCGACCGAGTACCGAAACGCCCATTGAATTTTTCCCGAAACGATCATTTTTGGAGCAGTGCCCAAATCTGCTGGCAATTTCCAGTGCTGGAGCCGGGTATGATATGGCGGATGTTGACGCCTCAACCGAAGCAGGCGTACTGGTTTTCAATCAATCAGGTGCCAATGCTGAATCGGTGGCCCAGCATTCTCTGGGGATGATGCTGGCACTTTGCAAAAACATGATCCAGTCCGACCGTATTATCCATAGCCCCGAACGGGACTGGACCCGTATGGATTATACCGGATCGGAACTGACCGGACGAACACTCGGCATCGTTGGCCTTGGTAATATAGGGCGGCGCTTATCGGCCATCTGCGGGTCTGCATTCAATATGCGGGTGATCGCCTCTGATCCCTACATCACTGAACAGTACATCATAGAGAGCGGAGCCGAAAAAACGACCCTTGAACAGGTCATGAGCGAGTCGGATTTTGTATCCATTCATTGTCCGCTGACGGAAGAAACAACGGGTATGATTGGCGCGACCGAGTTTGCCAGTATGAAAAATCACTCCTATTTTATTGCCACCGCGCGGGGTGGAATTTATGATGAGGCGGCGTTGGAACGGGAGATCGCCAGCGGTCGTATCGCCGGGGCTGGGCTTGATGTCTTCGTAGAGGAACCGCCCGCCCATACACATCCATTGCTGGCCTTCCCCAATGTGATTGTTTCTCCGCACAATGCCGGGATCACGACAGATTGTCTCTACAATATGGGGCTTTCAGCGGCACAGCAGTGGGTTCAGATGTTTGATGGCAGAAAGCCAAGATTGCTGATTAACCCTGAAGCATGGCCCCGCTTTGCCGAGCGTTATAACGACATTCTCGGAAAACCGGTTAAAGAGGATATTTAATCATGATCGGCGTTGATCCCGGTTATCATGGCCGCCGTCATGAACGATTGCCGGTCAGGATACCGGCCCGTACGGTTGGTGTGTCGGGGGAACAATCTGCCGTCGTTCAGGATATCTCTGAAAGCGGTGCCGCAATCGTCACCGAAGACGCGATCTTTTCCAATGATCAATTTGTTGAGTTGCATATGGAGGGACATGAAAGGATGACCGGGCGCGTGGTCCGGAAATTTGCTGGCGGGTATGCGCTCAAATTTGACGAGGATGCGGAAAATCAGGCAAAAATGGCGGAAGAGATTGAAAAATTCCGCAAGCTGGCCGGATCCAAGGCGTTTCTGGAGGGATAAAAGTAAACTCTTCAAAAGGTCGGTCACACCTCCAACATCGACAATGGTTTGAACTAAATTGCTCATGAGTGAACCGATTTGTTGTGGCTGGGGAGAATATCACAAAAAATAAATAGATATGTCAGCCCAAATAAAATCCCGCTAGGCTCGGGCAAACATTCAGGCCCGAAACATGTTGATGAATTTTCTGAATACCCTGGGCAGGCATGCTCCCAAGTTAATGGCGGGCAACGTCATTGCTGCCCTGTTGGTTCCTGATGTTGCCCATCTGGCAAAACCGTTGCTGGGTCCATCGGTGTGGGGCCTGTTATTTGTTGCCATGCTGCGCCTCGATTGGCAGGGGGTCACCCACCATACCCGGCGATGGCGGTTGATTGCGGCTTCTCTGGTCTGGATGTTGATCGTTTGCCCGATGCTGATGTGGACACTGATGCAGGTCACCGCTTTGCCGCCCGGGATATCGGCGGCACTTGTGTTGATGGCGGCAAGCGCGCCCCTGATGTCAACGCCCGCTGTGTCATTGATGATCGGGCTTGATGGGTCGCTTACACTTGTCACCATGGTCAGCGCGACATTTCTGTCTCCCTTTACCATGCCTGTTCTTGCCGCAGAGTTGTTGGGACTGGAGCTTGATGTGAGCGCACTTGATTTGATGTTGAGAATGTTGGCTATGGTCGGTTCTGCATTCGGGCTGGCATTGATATTCCGAAAGAACGTCGGGCCTGAACGCATAAGGGACGCAAATATAGGGTTTGATGGGATTGTCGTCATTCTGATGGCTGTATTTGTGCTTGCGATTATGGATGGCATCACGGCGGTGTTACTTGCCGAGCCTGTACGAGTGCTGTTAGTCATTATGTTATCGTTTGTTGCAAATGGTGGATTACAGTTTGCTGGCGCGATCGTATTCAGGCGAATTGCCAGGCAGGAATGCCTGACGCTCGGTTTTGTATCCGGAATGCGGAACATGGGTTTGATCCTGGCAGTACTGCCTGCTGATGTGGACCCGGATGTGGTTCTTTATTTTGCCGTCGCGCAGTTTCCGGTCTACATCATGCCCGCCTTATTGAAGCCACTTTATCGACGTTTACTTCGTCCGCAGCATTAAAGACATTCGGAGAGGAATTCATGGGATGGCGAAAGGTTATAATTGGTTTCGGTCTGGTATTGGTGGTCGGCGCTGTTCTGACAACTTCAGTTGTCAGAAACTCCATGGCTGACTGGCGTACGGCAAGTCGGGAGAGTGCCGGTATCGCACCGGACCCGGAGATTGATACTGAAGCCATCGTCCAAGTCTATAGTGCCCGGGCGTATAGTTGGCGCGGAACTTTTGGGGTACACACCTGGATTGCGGTCAAACCGTCAAATGCGCCGAGGTTTGATGTTTACGAAGTGATCGGTTGGCGTGTTATGCATGGTGGCCAATCATTGGTGATATCGCAGCGTCCGGCTGACGGGCGCTGGTTTGGTAACGCCCCGGAAATTATCGCTGAACTTCGTGGCAAGGGTGTCGATGATATTATCAAGCGGGTCGACGCAGCTGCCCGGAGTTACCCATATATGAATGATTACAGGGTGTGGCCGGGACCCAACTCAAACACGTTCACTGCCCACGTTGCGCGGGCTATTCCGGAACTGAAACTTGATTTGCCGCCGACCGCAATTGGCAAGGATTTTATCCCCGGCGGGGCACTGACGGCAGCTTCTCCGAGCGGTACCGGCTATCAGGTTTCATTGCTCGGGTTGCTGGGTGTGATGGTCGGTGTCGAAGAAGGTCTTGAAGTAAATCTGCTTGGGCTTACATTTGGCGTCGATCCCATGGATATGACGTTGAAATTGCCCGTCGCCGGGCGTGTCGGATTTTCCAGTCCGTGAGATCGCAATCGCAGCGGTTTGAAGGCTAATCAATCATGAGCATTTGGGGAAAAGTTATTGGCGGAGTCGCCGGGTTCGCCATCGGCGGGCCGATCGGGGCAATTCTGGGGACGGTTGCGGGTCATGCTGTAGACAAGGCCAAAGCCGCTGAAGCCGCAAGTGGGTTGACTGGAAGCGATGCAGGCGAGCGTCAGGTCGCCTTTACCACGGCGGTGATTGTGCTTTGCGCCAAGATGGCAAAAGCTGATGGGCAGGTTACGCCCGACGAGATTTCTGCCTTCAAACGCATTTTCCAGATCCCGCCCGAAGAACAGGAAAACGTCGGCAAACTGTTTAATGAGGCGCGCAAGGAAGCAACCGGGTTCGAACCTTACGCCCAGCAGATTGCGATGCTGTTTTCCCATCAGCCGGCAGTGCTCGAAGAAATACTGGGTGCGCTGTTTGTCATTGCCAAAGCCGATGGCGTCGTCCACCCCAATGAACTTCAGTTCGTTCAGCAAGTCGCCATGATCTTCGGGTTTGGCCCGCATCAGTTTGAACGCCTGAAAACAATCCATCTTGGTAGTGAGGATAAAGAGGCTGATGCTTATGAAGTGCTTGATTTGAACCGTGATGCAACGGATGCAGAGATCAAGAAAACCTATCGTAAACTGATTCGGGAAAACCATCCTGATACGCTGATGTCCCAGGGAATGCCGCAGGAATTTATCGATCTTGCAAATGACAAGATGGCGACCATCAACGCAGCCTATGACAGAATTGCCAAGGAACGGGGCCTGAAATAAGGCGCAATCCAATGTCACTGACTATAGTCCAGCACCCGTCACCCAACTTCGATGATCGCGGCGACAATGGTCAGATCGATATGCTGGTTCTGCATTATACCGGAATGAAGACGGCTGACGCGGCTCTGACGCGGTTGTGTGATCAAACTGCCAAGGTTAGCGCCCACTACTTCATTGATGAGGATGGTGCCATTCTTCAACTGGTTGATGAGCGCCATCGGGCCTGGCATGCGGGCGTCGCGGTCTGGCGTGGGCAGGATAATATTAACCAGCGCTCCATTGGTATTGAAATCGTCAACCCCGGACACGAATTCGGCTATCGGGCTTTCACCGAAGCTCAGATGGTTTCCGTGATTGGGCTTTGCCAAAACGTGCTGTCACGTTATGCTATTCCTGCCCGGAATATTGTCGGCCATTCGGATGTTGCGCCAACACGTAAAACCGATCCCGGTGAATTGTTTGACTGGCAACGACTGGCCATAGCGGGAATAGGAATATGGCCTGAAGACGCAGAGATACTGGAGATGGATAAGGATATTGTCGCCTGCCATCTTGACGCTATCGGTTACGATATCAGCGATTTTTCAAAAGCGCTGAGGGCCTTTCAGCGCCACTATCGCGGGCAACGTGTAACCGGGCGCATCGACGCGGGAACCGCACGACGACTTACCGGGCTGGTTCAGGTGTTAAATACTGAAGCGATTTAATGTCCACCACCCAGAATGCCGGTTTTGATAGAGTAATCGACGGCAATGCCATAATCCGGATCATCATCGGAATCGACAATCAGTTGCCCGGCGCGATTCAGCAGTTGATGACAGTCGTGAGACAAATGCCGAAGTTGAAGCGATTTTCCGAGACCTTCATATTTTGACGCAAGTGCTTCAACCGCCTGCAATGCGGACTGGTCGACAACCCGACTGTTCAAGAAATCAACAATGACAAGATCAGGGTCGTTAATAGGGGAGAAAATTTCGTCAAACCCGTTAACCGAGCCAAAAAACAGAGGCCCTTCAATCTGGTATATCCGTGCGCCATCTGGCGTGTCCTGAACCTGAGCATGAATACGGGTTGCATTATTCCAGGCAAATGCCAGAGCGGACACGATAACGCCGACAACGACAGCAATGGCAAGATCGCTGAAGACTGTAACAATGGTCACCAGTATCATGACCAGTGCATCCGTCAGGGGAATGCGGCGGAGAATGGTCAGACTCTGCCAGGCAAAGGTGCCGATGACGACCATGAACATGACACCGACCAGCGCCGCCAACGGAATTTGCTCTATCATGCTCGACCCAACCAGAATGAAAGCCAGCAGAAACAGGGCGGCAGAGATACCGGACAAGCGCGTTCGTCCGCCGGATTTGATGTTGATCATGGATTGGCCGATCATGGCGCACCCCCCCATGC
>JAJFIJ010000236.1 GCA_021775105.1 Rhodospirillales bacterium
CCCGCCGGAATTGGCACGGAAATCACACTCACGGCCTGGCAAAGCAGCCACGACACATGCACACCATATTTCCTGATTGATGATTTCAATCGCGTTGAGAAAGTCAGGAACGACCTCAACATTGATACTCCTCTTTGTGTCATTGAAACGCCTTCCGAATCCGTTGAGGTTTTTAATGACTCCCTTCCTGTGCTTTCCCGTCTCCGTTCGGGCGAAACCGTATTTGGTCAACCGAACACACAGACTGCCTTGTCCGTTATCTCGTCAATTGAAACTGCGGTTCAACTGACGCTGGCCGGTGAGGCTTCGGGTGTTGTCACCAACCCTATTCAAAAAAGCATTTTGTATAAAGCCGGGTTTGAGTTTCCCGGACATACCGAATTTCTGGGTGCCCTCGGCGGCGGCGATTCCTGTCCTGTAATGATGCTCGCCTGCGAAGGGTTACGGGTTGTTCCGATTAGTGTGCATGTCGGTTTAAGGCAGGCCCTCGACGAACTTTCGATCGACTTGATCGCCAAACAATCCCGGGTCACATGGCAAGCGTTACGCCGCGATTTTTCCATCGACAATCCAAAACTCGCTATTGCCGGACTCAATCCGCATGCCGGGGAAGATGGTGCCATGGGATTGGAAGAAAGCGACATTATCCTGCCGGCGATTGAAGTTTTGCGTGCTGAGGGTCTGGACGTCAGCGGCCCCTATCCGCCTGATACCCTGTTTACGGAACGCACGAGGACACGTTACGACGCGGCAATCTGCATGTATCACGATCAGGCACTGATCCCGATCAAGACGCTCGATTTCGATGGTGGTGTCAATATCACACTGGGGCTTCCTTTCATTCGCACGTCGCCCGATCACGGCACGGCACTGGAGATTGCGGGCAAGGGTGAAGCCAGTCCGCGAAGTTTGCTTTCCGCACTCAGAATAGCTGGCGAGATGGCTGAATGCCGTGCGCGATCTTCTGAATGAACCAATGAACGATCCCCTTCCACCGCTTCGCGATGTTATCAATCGTCTCGGTTTGCGGGCCAGGAAGTCGTTGGGCCAAAACTTCCTGCTTGATCTCAATCTGACGGGCAAGATCGCCCGCACTGCCGGCAGACTGGAGCAAACCTCCGTCATTGAAATTGGGCCGGGACCGGGCGGGTTAACCCGGGCATTGCTTTTTCACGGGGCCAGGCGGGTAATTGCCATTGAGCATGACCCGCGCTGTCTTGATGCCCTTTCCGAAATCTCTGACGCATACCCCGGACGGTTACAGGTTGTCGAAGCCGATGCCCTGAATATTGAATTGACGGATTTATGCCCGCCTCCCCGGCAAATTGTCGCCAATCTTCCCTACAACGTCGCAACCCCCCTGCTGATCAAATGGCTACACGATATTCAGGCCTTTGATAAACTGACGTTGATGTTTCAGAAAGAGGTCGCCGACCGGATTACCGCTGAACCCAGATCAAAATCATACGGACGCCTTTCAGTCATTACCCAGTGGCTTTGTCACGTCGAACATGAATTCAATGTCGCCAAAGAAGCCTTTACGCCACCGCCGAAAGTCACGTCAACCATCGTTTCCCTGACACCACGACGCACGCCGCTTGCGCCAGCGAAATGGGAATGTCTGGAAATGGTTACTGCCGCAGCTTTCGGACAGCGGCGTAAAATGCTGCGCTCCAGCCTGAAGGCTTTCGATCTGGATTATGACGCGTTGGAAATCAAGGAGACCGCGCGGGCAGAAGAGCTGTCGGTCGAACAGTTCTGCGCCATCGCCCGCGTCGTCGACCGGGTCTGATTACTGACCAACGCCCAGTTTCCTGACAAACTCGGTTAACCCTTTGCGGCGCTCACGCTTCAGGCGCCCGGCCGCAAGAATGGATTCTGCCTGTCTGACGCTCTGGTCGATATCGTTGTTGATGATGATATAATCGTATTCGGCCCAATGACTCATTTCCGAAGTGGCTTTTGCCATCCGGCTTTTCACGACTTCTTCTGAATCCTGAGCGCGTGCATAAAGGCGTTTTTCCAGTTCTTCCAGCGAAGGCGGCAAAATAAAAATACTGACCAGTTCCTCGTGGGCACTCTGTTTAAGTTGCTGGGTTCCCTGCCAGTCGACATCAAACAATACGTCATGGCCACCGTTCAGCGCCTGTTCGACCGGCCCGCGCGGCGTTCCGTAGGATTGACCAAAAACGGTTGCATATTCGAGAAATTCATCAGCTTCGATCATCTCATCGAAGCGGGTCTGATCGACAAATATGTAGTCCTTGCCATCGACTTCGCCAGGACGCATCGGTCTTGTGGTTGCCGAAATCGACATTGAAAGATCGTCGTGTTTTTCCAGCAATGCCCGCGAAATCGTCGACTTCCCTGCCCCCGAAGGTGATGACAGAACAAGCATCAATCCACGTCGTGAAATATCCATTCGACCCCCTGCCTCTTTATTCGATATTCTGAACTTGTTCCCTGAATTGCTCGATAACGGCTTTCAGGTCAAGGCCAATACGTGTCAATTCAACATCCGATGACTTCGAACACAGCGTATTGGCTTCGCGGTTGAATTCCTGACACAGAAAATCCAGTTTGCGCCCGACACCGCCGTCACTCGCCAAAAGGTCGCGGGCCGCGTCCTCGTGCGATTTCAGACGATCAAGTTCCTCACGAATATCTGCCTTGGTCATCAGAACGGCAACTTCCTGTACCAACCGCTCTTCCGGCAACGCCGGGGCCGCGTCCAGAATTTCGGCCACCTGTTCCTTCAGGCGCTGACGGAGCGCGTCTGGCTGAACAGCGGCAAGCGCACCCGCTTCCCCCTGCAGGCGGGTGATCATGGCAAGCTGCTCTGTCAGCACCGATTGCAGTCGCGCACCCTCGTCATCGCGCATCTGTTTCAACGCAAACAGGGTCTGATCGAGATCATCAAGAACAGCCGCATCAAGCGCCTTTTTATCGTCTTCGCCAAGGCTGTCCTCGACCGGTTCAAGCACGCCCCGCATGTTCAACAGGTCGGCAACGTTTGGTGGCGGAAGGTTACCAAATTTTGATTCGAGCGCCGGCACAAGTGCAACAATACCGTCAAGCACCTGCTGATTGACCTGAAACAGGCTGGCGGTCTGGTTCTTCGAAACCGTCAGATTGACCGTAATGTTGCCGCGGCGAAAACAACGCGCGGCGCGTCCACGGACCAGAGATTCCAGATGATCGAACCCGTTCGGCAATCGACAGCGCACATCAAGCCCTTTGGCATTAACGCTCTTGATCTCCCAACCCCAGGAACAGAAATCGTTCTGCCCTTCGGTGCGGGCAAAACCGGTCATTGATGACAGGGTCAACGCGAACTCCTTAACCATATTTGTGCCCCGTTATACCGGGCGAGGCGGTGTACAACAACACTCGGCGTCGACATCCGGACAAGATCGGATATTGTTCGGGGATGAAAAACCCCTGTCATATCCTGATCACCGGCGCGTCGAGCGGCATTGGTGAAGCGCTGGCCGAAGCCTATGCCGGGCCGGGTGTCGTTTTGATGCTGGGCGGGCGCAATGTCGACAGACTGGCCGCCGTGGCTTCGCGTTGCGAAAATCGCGGCGCAACCGTTCTCAGCAAGGCGATCGATGTCGGCAACATGGAGGCCATGCGCACGTGGATTGACGAATGTGACGGGCAAACCCCACTTGACCTGATCATCGCCAATGCCGGAATCTCGGCCGGAACCGGCGGACCGGGAGGCGAATCCGAAGATCAGGTACGGCGGATTTTCGATATCAACCTCACCGGCGTGATCAACACCATTCATCCGGCAATTGATCACATGCAGGGCCGCCGACGGGGCCAGGTTGCGATCATCAGTTCCGTCGCCGGGTTTCGCGGCATGCCCTCGGCACCCGCCTATTGCGCCAGCAAGGCGGCCGTCAAATCATACGGCGAAGGGTTAAGGGGGCGTCTCTGCCACGACGGAGTAGAAATTAACGTCGTCTGCCCCGGCTTCGTCAAAAGCCGTATGACCGACGCCAACACCTTCCCCATGCCGTTCCTGATGGACGCCGAGCGGGCCGCCCACATCATCAAACGCGGCCTCGCCGGGAACAAGGGACGCATCGTTTTCCCCTGGCCCATGCACCTGTTCGTCTGGCTGCTAAGCGTGATGCCGTCATCCTGGGCAGATATCCTGCTCGGGCGGTTGCCGGAAAAGACCTGAAGATAAAACCGGCCATCGGCGCGGTGTGATTTGTCCCGGCACGATTTCCGGGAAAGATCGGTTTTTATCGGATTTTTACCGGGGAAAATCCACCTGGAATACCGATAAAACCCGATAAATACCGATGTTTTCCGATAAAGTTTCATAAAACCGAACGGCGTCGGAATTCACCTCTCCGTCAGGGGCAAGTTGAGACGCTTTTTAACCACTGAGAACACAGAGAACTGCCAAAACCCCCATTTACCCCCACAAACCCCCACATTTTCGCGCCACCCGTCATTTCTAACAGAAAAACCGGTAGAATTCTGCCCTTCTCAAAAATTCAAAAGTAAGATGGTATGCAAAAACCCCCACATAGCCAACATCAGCCCCAACAATGTGGGGGTCAATGTTAGAGGTTAGGGAATGGCTCTTTTTACTTCCTCCCCCTCGATGGGGGAGGACCGAGGTGGGGGTGAAAATCTCACCGGGAGGAACCCCATTTATGCGCGCATTTGCGCTATCTACCCCCCACCCTAACCCTCCCCCACAGGTGGGGAGGGAACTTGTTTGGAGTTCAAACCGGCTACATAGGTAACAAATTAGCCCGGGAACATAGGTAACACCTTGATCACCATTTCACCGCCAGCACACCGCACCGGACGATCAAAAATTTCTTCAAAATGACAATCATGCAACCCCGCCGATACCCCGGCAGGCAACCACCGTAACAACCCCGGTGTCGGGTAGAGATCAGAAATATATACTAAAATAGGAAAAAAGTCAATATTTTGAAAATAGCTAGAATAGCGGAGATATGACGTGACGCCTAAATGTTCTGAGGCGTTTTCCCGGAACCCATCACAACACTATATGGTCTCTTTTTATGCGGCAAAACTTCTTTTGCTAACAGGAACCAGGTTCGGCCCATTCATCCCGTCGCCTTCATTAATCCAAATTAACGGCTTAGGGATTTTTGGCACAAGAATGCTGTCACTAAAAACCGGAGCGCCATTTGTAGAATGTGGCGTCGCTGAAGCCGTACTTGCGGCACAGATCGGTCGCCGACATGCCCGCCTGATGTTCTTTCAATATCCCGATGATCTGTTCTTCAGTAAACCTGCTGCGCTTCATA
>JAJFIJ010000237.1 GCA_021775105.1 Rhodospirillales bacterium
AATTCTTAAGCGGTGAAGGGCTTAAGCGGATTTGGTGAGAGCGGCCTGTGCCTGATCTACCAACGCTTTAAACGCTTCCGGTTCGCGAACAGCGATGTCAGCCAGCACCTTGCGATCAATTTCGATGCCTGCCTGACCAAGACCGTTCATGAACTGCGAATAGTTCAGGCCATGTTCACGCGCACCGGCGTTGATGCGCTGGATCCACAGGCTGCGGAACGTGCGCTTTTTAACCCGGCGATCACGGTAGGCGTACTGTCCGGCTTTCTCGACGCGCTCGACGGCGACGCGAAAGACGTTCTTGCCCCGACCCTGATACCCACGGGCTTTCTTGAGAACTTTTTTGTGACGGGCGTGTGTCGTAACGCCCCGTTTTACTCGTGCCATTTTCTAAGGTTCCTTAACTTGTCTGGGATCAGCCGTAAGGCATGTAGGACTTGACGATCCGTGCATCCGCAGCGGAAAGGATCATCGAACTACGAGCCTTGCGTTTCATTTTCTGGGAGCGCTTGCGCATGCCGTGGCGCATGAACGCCGAATTTGCGCGGACTTTCCCGGACCCCGTCAGACGGAACCGTTTCTTGGCGCTGGATTTAGTCTTCAGCTTGGGCATTTCGTTTTCCTCTTTAAAAATTACTCAGGTCAACACATGAGCGGCTGGGCATGCCCTGCCGGACCGCTCGGAAGCGCGGGTTATACCCCCCTGCCTCCGCCATTGCAAGCCTTTGAAACAGCGGGTTTCCTGCCCTTCACCAGCCTTCGCGAAACAAGGGTTCCGGCTCAAGAGGTCGATTGCTTTGCATCTTCTGCAAATTTTTTAAATTTCTTATTATTCCTATTTATTGCTTTTTCTCTTGACATTATAGGTTTTTATTCTGTATATAGAATAAAGTCACTTTAACAGGGATAATTTCAATGGGTTCAACGCAATCACAAAAGCTTCCGGGCGACGGCTTGTCAGGTGGGTTGCGGGCATCGGCACCGCCGCCGTCGCGCGCGCCTCTTTCTCTCTTGCGCCCACCGGCACCATCACGCCGTTCACCGGAACGTCAGCTTCGTGATGATCTGTCATCCGGTGGACTGAAGCTCTCGGCCCCGGTCGGGCCGGGTCAGGTCAACCGGGCCGATGATGTTTATGGTGTGGAGCAAGTGCTGTTTGGATCGGGCCTGCTCAAACGCGCTCCCGGCACGCAGTTTGACAAGGCGACCGCCGCTGCCATTGGCGAAGGCCAGAAACGGCTGAACGGCGAATTCGCCGGTACGGTCGGCGGCAAACCGCTCAAAATCGACGGCCTGATCAATCCGGACGGGCCGACCCAGCGCGCAACACGCGGGCTGGCGACAGAGGTCTCCGGTCAGTGGCGCACCCGGCGCGAACAACGCCCGGCTGAATTTACCGACATCCCGAAACCGCCGTCAGCTTCCCGCCGCTCTCCCCTGCAGGGCGACATCCGCGCACAGCGCAAGGCCATGACCGCCGATGACGCGGGCTCCCTTCACCGCCTCGCCAGAGGCCTCGGCAAAACCTCCGAACCGGGCGCGGCGGCAGGCGATATCGCGCATGCCATTAATTCAGGCGATCCGAAGGCAATTGCCGAGTTTCAGGTGATCCGCGAAGAATTGGGCCGCATCGGCTCGAAAGATCAGGTCAGGGCGCTTGATAAAGCCGTCATCAACAACGTCACAAAGAAACAGCGCCATCATCTGCTGGAACTGACACAACGCCCTGATAGACGTGCCGGGCAGCCCCTGGAGATGGACAGGCAGGACCTCAAAGACGCCCGTGACGGCAAGGACAACGTGAATTTCAATGCCGGGACAGATGAGGATAAAAAAGTCCCTGATGACGTCTCAACGCCTCAAAATTTCCGCCGCCTGCGTGGCACCACATTCTTCGGCGGTGCCGGTATGGAAGGCCCTTATGTCGCCGACATGGTCGAGGCAATGAAAGAAGCCGGAGTGAAAAACGTTCGCATTGCCGATCGCTCAAAATGGTCAAAAGGCGAAATCCCGGACGCTGTTGATGTTATTGACAAAAGATACAGGGATGATGGCGAATCGGATTTGTCCGGCATGGGGACAGAAGGAGAGCAATTTAATCTCGTCGGTTATTCCTATGGAGGATTGCAAGCGTCTCAAGCGGCCATCGATCATGCCGACAGGGGCGGCAGGGTTGATCATCTGGTTCTTGTCGGTACGCCGATCTCAAAAGAATTCTTGGACAAACAGAATAAACACCCGAATATCAACAAAGTCGAGGTTATAGACCTTCAGGAATATGGTGATCCGATCAAGGCGGGAATGAGCACCGGAGAACTGGCAAAAAGTCTGCCGGAGCTGGGATTAGATTTATCTTTCGGATCCCAGAAAGACAAGAAAGGGCATTTTTATTATGGAGGGAATAGTGCGGAAGGCCAAAGGCGCAGACGGGCTCTCGCGAGGCAACTAAAGGAAATGGGGATGAAATGATGCGTCAGCATGATCAGCAACACCGCGGCGGGTTTCGTATGTGGTTGGCCCACAAACTGAAATTGATCGCGCTCTTTGCTCTGCTCGCCCAATCCATATTTATCCCATATTGGTGGGTCGACCGGAAATTCGGCAGTTGGATGGGAAAAGGGACTGATTTTCTTATGAGCGCGATGCAAACTGTTTCCGTTGCCTTTTTGGCCGCAATGCTGCTCGTTATCGGTCGGCGGATTGATGGCCGGTGGGGAATTATCGTCTGGATGTGCCTAGCTGTCTTCACCGTTCATGTGATTCAAGACCTGGTGTTGGCTTGGGGGGCCTATGGCCAGGCGGATGCTGCTCCCGTGAGCGAATAAACGGAGCATGTAGTACACCCCTAAAACACTCAAATTCGATGGCACGAAAGACCTCTCGATATCCGTTGCCGCCGATGCCGCTGATGAGGAAAAGGGCGATACACTTCAAAACATATCGGATGCCCTGAAGGAACAGCGCGCCGGAAAAGAAGGTTCTGAATCAGGCGCGCAGAATATTTCCGAAGAGACCATAAAGGATGTCGGCGAAAGCATAATTTCTCTGGTTCCCGGCGTCGGCAATGTCCTCAGCGCCAAGGATGCCTATCAGGCGTTCAGAGCTGCCGGGGAAGCTTATGAAAAGGGTGATACCACCGAAGCCGGCATTCAGGCGGCGCTCGGCGTCGTCGATGCCGCTGGCGCGATCCCCGGCCCCGGCAATGTCGTCAAGGGCGCAAAAGAGATCATCAGCCTGATGGCCAAGGGCGGCAAGCGCCTGCTGAAAAAGAACGCGCCAACACCAAATGGCAAGACCACGCCGGGATCGCCGGACCCGGACAAACAACCGGAGAGCAGGCAGGATCATCCTCAAGACAGCTTACCGGACAAATCCGTGACAAAAAACCCGATGAATGTTGAGGAGTTCAGGAAACTTCCGGAACAAGGGAGCCTTGACCCAAACAGAATTCGGACCATGCAGAATAACATCAAGAGTGACTTCAGAGACAAACGGACAGTCGAACAAATGGTTTCTGATCTCAAGTCAGGAAAACTGAAACCGGAGAATATCAAGGCAATTGCAGTCGCAGAAATTAACGGGAAGGTCTATACATTGGATCATCGCAGATTGGTTGCACATAGATTGGCTGGGAGGCCCGTGAGTTTTAAAAAGGCTACACCTCAGGAAATCAAAAAATCTCTTACAAACAGGAAAATGACCACCAAAGATGACGGTCAATCAATTGAAATTAAATAAGGAGTAAATAAACATGGATGAACAAGATAACAATTTTGATGCCGAGATAAAATTTCATGAATCTCTGGACGTAAAGCTGGAAACAATCAAAACGTCAGATGATTTTGCGGATTATGTCGAAAAATTGAGGTTCGGATACGAGGATGGATTGCTGGAGGAACAGCCGCTGGAAGAATACCTGAGCGGCATCTCCGGTGTCAGCTATGCTATTGACGGTCTCGCCAAAAACTACGGGTATGAGATGCCCGGACCAACCGATTGGAAATGGGTTGCCCGAATTCTTACCGCTGCATTCGGCCACAGTTAAAACGCGTTCAGAAAGTGTGTAGAAAACCGCTCTACCAGACGGCCAGGTTTTTAAGTCTGGCCCTGCGCCATCGACCGGACAAGGCGGGCATATGCCTTGATAATCAGGGCTGGGTGGCTATAGACAGTTTGCTCCGGGGATTGTCCAAAAGCGGACATGCTATTTCAAGAGAGGAGCTGACGCAGATCGTTGAGGAAAACGACAAACAAAGGTACGCCTTCAATGGAGATCGTACGATGATCCGCGCATCGCAGGGACACAGTGTCAAGGTGGCGCTTGGTTATGCGCCGATGACGCCACCCGACCTGCTTTACCACGGCACAGTTGAACGGTTTCTGGCGTCTATCCTGCAATCCGGCCTGAAACCGAAAAACCGCCATCATGTTCATCTCAGTGCGGACCGGGAAACGGCGACAAAGGTTGGCTCCCGGCGTGGCGAACCGGTTATCCTGACTGTTCAGGCAAAGGCCATGTACCTGGAGGGGTTTGAATTTTTTCGGTCCGACAATGGTGTTTGGCTGACGGCATCCGTGCCGCCTCGGTTTATCGACCATCCGCAGACATTAGCGGAAATCAGATAGGTTTGAGCTAATCTCATGCAGGAATTATCGAAGAAATATCGCTCAGAATCGACGGCCTGATCAATCCGGACGGGCCGACCCAGCGGGCAACACGCGGGCTGGCGACAGAGGTCTCCGGTCAGTGGCGCACCCGGCGCGAACAACGCCCGGCTGAATTTACCGACATCCCGAAACCGCCATCAGCTTCCCGCCGCTCTCCCCTGCAGGGAGACATCCGCGCGCAGCGCAAGGTCATGACTGCCGATGACGCGGGCTCCCTTCACCGCCTCGCCAGGGGCCTCGGCAAAACATCCGAACCGGGCGTCGATATCGCGCATGCTATCAATTCAGGCGAACCCAAGGCCCTTGCCGAGTTTCAGGTGATCCGTGAAGAACTCGCCCGCATCGGTTCCAAAGATCAGGTCAGGGCGCTTGATAAAGCCGTCATCAACAACGTCACAGAGAAACAGCGCGGGCCGTTCCGTGAGCTGGTACAAAACTACACATCCGAGAAAGACAAAGACGGACGCGAAGGTGAAAAAGCGCCTGCCCCTCAACATGGAGGCGTGCGAGGGCGCGTCGAAGCAAGAAAGCGCCGGAGAATTGAAGCCGAAAAGGAACGGCAAAAAACCAGAGACAAGGATCTGGCTCCACGTGACGCTCTGAATTCTCCACTGCCAAAGTCAGCCCGCGATGCGGAACGATCAGGGTTTTTGTTGCAGTCACCAAAAACAAGCGTGTGGCATCAGGATGACAAAGGGAAACCGGAATTAAAGTATATTCACCCGGATGGGCGGGAAGTGGTGTTTGATGGAGACACAGGTCAAATAATCACGGACCCTGACATCAAAGGCTCTTACAATTATGGACCTGACCCGCTCAGCTGGGATCATTTTTCGAAAGATATCCTACCATTCTTAGGCTATAAGAAACCGACTCCATTTAGGTCCGCGAATCCAACAGGCCCGCGCAAAAGAAGTAAACCTAAAAAATGACTGCCCCTTCAAAAAAGAAAATGTTGTTCCCCTCTCTAGGGCACCACCCTGGCGTATCCGGCATCCTGAAAATAACGGCTGTGTTATGGGTGATTACCATATCCTTGCGACTGTTGGAGTTTTTCGGAATCCATATTCTACTTCCTGTTCCGGACACCTACGCTGCTTTGATGCTGGCTCCGCTTGCAATAACGGGAGCTCATCCATTTGTATGCATTTACCTGTTGTCATGAAGAATTGGAAAGCGGCATTTATATTGGTGATGTCTACTGGATTCGCCTTTTTGTACATATTCATGACCGGCATCGGTCTGTCGGCTTAAAATCGGTCGAGATTGAAGTCGGATTCGACCCGGAACAGCAATCTTCGGCAAGCCTCTGAAAATGGATTCAACACAATCACAAAAGTTGCCGACCGCTGCCTTATCAACTGGGACCGAGCGCTTCAATCCGTCCGATGATGTTTATGGTGTGGAGCAGGTGCTGTTTGGATCGGGCCTGCTCAAACGCGCTCCCGGCACGCAGTTTGACAAGGCGACCGCCGCTGCCATTGGCGAAGGCCAGAAACGGCTGAACGGCGAATTCGCCCGCACGGTCGGCGGCAAGCCGCAATTAAACAGCGCGCTGTTCCGGTCCGCTGAAACTCTCGGCGCAGCGGTATATACGCAATTTCCCCTGCTCGAGCAGGTCAAGAACGGTTTCGATGCGGCGCGGTCCGGTTGCGGTGCAATAGAGAACATCCCAGGGGGTTTCCCCATCCAGCACGATATGCGGCGTGCGCATCTGGATTTCAGCATTCTCGGACCAGTCAAAAACGCGCTCCATGCGTTCACGCAGATCCTGAATGCTGATCTCCGAAGACGGGTATCCGTCATCATAAGCATCGACCCAGGAACCGAGATCTTTCCAGCTTACGTCATTTCTGATTGCTGTCGTCTGCATGGGTCATCTCCTGTCCGGAGTTTCAGGATGTTCAATGAAATTATCCATCCATGAACTGACAGCAAGACTAGGGCGTTTCGATTTCCTTGACATTCGAAAGCGATTTGTGAACATTAAGTGAACAAATTTTCTTCATCAAGACATAAAACGGCCCCACGGAAGGTCATGAGGCCGTTTTCAGATTAAGTTCAATTTAAAGGCTTATTAAGTTCAATTTAAAGGCTTAAACCTCGCCGGTGTACTCGCCACGTGCCGGATAGTCGTTGGCGATAGCAAAATCAAGCGCGCCAACCAGCTCGGAAAAGTGCGGTCGGACAAACGGCATGGTCTGGACTGATCCGTAATAGAGCGATTGATCCGGGGTAATCATGAACAGGCCCGGTTCAGCGAAAAGCGCGGGCTCTTCAATGCCGATCGAGGTTTTGCCGCGCGACGTCGAAATGTAGAGGCCCCATTCGCGCGCTTTCGATAACGACAGGTCGTAGGCAAAGCGGAGGTCCGTCGCGTTAATTTTTTCGGCCATCTCCCTCGTGCGGTCTTCGCCGTCCGAGCTGATGGCAATGGTTTTCACCCCGCGCTCGGCGAATTCAGACGTACGTTTTTCAAGCTCAGTCAGATAATTGGCGCAGATCGGGCAGTGCAAGCCACGGTAAAAACAGATCACGGTTCCGCGTTCCGATCCGTCATTGGCGAGGTCGAAGGTCCCGTGGGACAGGGTTGGCAGATTAAGGTCGGGGACTTTCTGACGGGGAATCAACATAAAACGCTCCTGAAATTGAAAAATCGATGATTTGATAGTATCTTTCATAACAGATGCTATAATCATAAAAATCCTGTTTTAATGACTGTAACACCCAAAATGTATTATGATCGACTGTCGGCCCTGATTTCCCGCTTTGCCCTGAAGGTTTCCATCTGCAAACCGGGGACCGGAAATATGCGCCTGCTGGCAAAAGCCGGATCGAGACGACCGCATCAGGTTGAGTTCACCCGGCAATGTGGCCGTTTTCGGGATAGCCCTGAGCAGGTTCTCATTGAAGCGCGCGTGGATTTTGGTGGTGGTGCCAATCCATTGATGGCCGCCTTGCCCGGTTTGTTCAGGGTTTCCGTAGATAACGACGAAACGAGGTTACTGCTTCAGGTGTTTCTGGCGGAAGCTGAAGCGAGACGCTGCGGCTCCGGTTCGGCGCTTGACCGGCTGGCAGAAGTTCTGGTCATCCGGATCTTGCGCACCCAGATTGAAAAAGGTGCCGCCACACCGGGCCTTGTCGCCGGGCTGTCCAACCCGAAAATCAGCCGCGCCATTGTGGCGATGCATGAAGAGCCGGGGCAACCCTGGCGAAACAACGACCTTGCCGACATCGCCGGCATGTCCTTGAGCCGCTTTGCCGACACTTTCCGCGCCACGCTTGGCGAAACACCACAAGGTTACCTCCGACGCTGGCGCATGACCCTGGCACGTCAGGACATAAACAAGGGCGACCGCATCAGCACAGTTGCACGACGATACGGCTATGCCAGTTCCGAAGCGCTCGCCCATGCCTTTCAGCGCCAGTATGGCAGCAAGCCAACGGCATTTCGCCGCCGACAGGCGGCCTGAGCAGACAAATTCGGGTTTGGGAATCCGGGCCATCGAAAGACAACCGGATGGCGCACCGGTTACTTGGGCGCCATCACCATTGTCATCAAACGGCCTTCGGTTCTCGGGAACTGTTCGACCTTGATATCTTCGCCAAGATCATCGCGCACCCTGTCGAGAACTTTCATGCCCAGATCCTGATGGGTCATTTCGCGGCCACGAAAACGGATGGTCATTTTGACCTTGTCACCATTTTCAAGGAATTTGCGAACGGCCTTCATCTTGGTCTGATAATCATGTTCATCGCTGCCCGGACGCATCTTGATTTCCTGGACCTCGATAACCTTCTGTTTCTTGCGGGCTTCGTTGGCCTTTTTCTGGGCTTCGTATTTGAATTTTCCGTAATCAAGAATCTTGCAGACGGGCGGGTCCGCATGGGGAGACACCTCTACAAGGTCGAGACCGACCTCAAAGGCTAACTCAACACCTTCTTCCACAGTAATAACACCAACCATTTCACCGTCGGCGTCGATGACGCGGACTTTTTCCACGTCGATTTGGTCATTCACTCGCGGGCCCTCACGGGTCGGCGGTTGCTGCATGGGACGTCGAGCTATTTAAATATCTCCTGTCAGAAGTTCGTACAAAAATGCGTTGTTATTCTATGACTTTTCAGCGGGGCTGACCGCTTCGGCCCTGAGTGTAGCGACTGCTTGCCCAAGTTCAAGGAATTCCTGCGCTTTGCCGCCAAGGCGGCGCATGGCGACGGTTCCCTCTTCTGCTTCACGGTTACCGACAACCAGTATAACCGGCACCTTGGCATGGCTGTGCTCGCGGACCTTATAGTTGATTTTTTCGTTTCGAAGGTCGAGTTCTGCGCTCAAACCGGCAGCTTTCAGCTCGCCGAACACTTTTTTTGCATAGTCGTCGGCATCCTGTGTGATGGTTGCAACAACGACCTGCAAGGGCGCCAACCAGAACGGAAAACGACCGGCGTAGTTCTCAATCAGAATACCGAGAAACCGCTCGAACGACCCCAGAATGGCCCGGTGGAGCATGACCGGGCGATGTTTGGCCCCGTCTTCCGCGATATAGTTTGCATCGAGGCGTTCCGGCAGGACGAAGTCAACCTGATGTGTTCCGCATTGCCAGTCTCGACCAATCGCATCTCTCAGAACAAATTCAAGTTTCGGTCCATAAAACGCACCTTCCCCGGGATTGAGGACCATCTCCACGCCAGCGGCTTCGGTCGCATCGCGAAGCGCTTTCTCCGCGCGATCCCAAACCTCGTCTGAGCCGGCCCGCACATCAGGCCGGTCGGAAAACTTGATGACAAAATCGTCAAACCCGAAATCTTTATAAATGACCGTCAGCAAATCGATGAAACGTTTGGTTTCGGATTCAATCTGGTCTTCCCGGCAAAAGATGTGTGCATCATCCTGGGTAAAGGCGCGCACCCGCATCAAACCGTGCAGTGCACCCGACGGTTCATTACGATGACAACTGCCAAATTCCGCCATGCGTAGCGGCAGGTCACGGTAACTTGTGTTGCCCTGCTTGAAGATCTGCACATGGCATGGGCAGTTCATCGGTTTGATGGCCAGCATCCGGTCTTCAGATTCGGCGATGAACATGGCTTCGCGGAATTTTTCCCAATGACCGGAATCTTC
>JAJFIJ010000238.1 GCA_021775105.1 Rhodospirillales bacterium
ATTACCGACAAGGTTCTGCTGATCAAGTCATTGAGCGTTCTGGTTCTGGTGATTGCCGGGTTTATCATCGGTGAGCACTATCATATCCGTCCCGGCACCACAGCGATGCTGGGAGCAGCCCTGCTGCTATTGAAAACTTACATCGGACGTAATGGCGAACACCAGGCCGAGCAGCTTCATGAAGCCTTCATCGAGGTTGAATGGGGGGCTCTGTTTTTCTTCATGGGACTATTCGTCATCGTCACTGGCGTTGAACATGCGGGGTTACTGGAAATTCTGGGCGCGATGATGATGGAGGCCACCGGCGGTGATCCGGCCGGAACGGCAATCGCCACACTCTGGCTGTCGGCCATCGTCTCCGCCGCCGTCGATAACATTCCCTTCGTCGCCACCATGATCCCGCTGGTCGAATCCATGGAAGCAACGATTGGCGGGGCTGAGCAACTCGAACCCGTCTGGTGGTCATTGGCGCTCGGGGCCTGTCTAGGGGGCAATGGGTCATTGATTGGGGCGGCAGCCAACGTCATGGTTTCTGGCATCGGCGAACGCGCCGGGGCGCCGATCAGTTTTGCCAAATTCCTCAAGATCGGGCTGCCGTTCATGCTGTTCACGGTGTTGATCGCCAACGGTTATCTTTATGTCAGGCACTTTATGTAAGTTGCCTGCCGACACGGTTTAGCCACCGCCTTTCTTGAACATCATATCGAAGCGTTTGATGGCCGCCTTGATGTCGGCATCTTCATATCCGGTGAACGTCAGGGTCACCTGGGTTCGTGGAATAACCATCAGAGCAATGCGACGTTCGCCTTGCGGACCAATAGCGATTTCCAACCGCCGTCCATCGGTTTCAAGGACAACGCCCGTACTGGATTGCTGATAATCCTGGCTGTCAAGGGCGCGCGGAATGGTCCGAAAAAAATCCGAATGGGTGATCCCCATTTCCTTTTCGATGACGGCGGATTCCGACACTGTGGTTACCCGCCCGCGACCGGCGGCCAGATTGCCAATGCATCACCCTCGGTAAGTGCTTTCGTCGGGCGTTCGCTTGGCGGAACAAAGACACCATTGATTAAAACCAGATGACATTCTGCTTCAGGAACGTTCAGTGTTGCCAGTACATCCAATATTGTTGCACCGTCTGGAACATCCATATCTAGTTCATTCTTGACCGCGTTAGACGGCAGATATTTACCCAGCAGAGCATAAAGCTTGAGGCGGATTTTCATTCAGGGGTGCTCACAGATAAGCGTGGCTGACATAGGCTTCCATGATGCGATGCGGATCGGCCATCAGCTTTTCTTTCCATTCACCTAAAGGTGTCCTGGTCTGAATGAGCCCGCGGATAACCCCCATATGATCAGTCCGCCCAAGCGACAGTGAACCGACCAGCCGGTCGCCATCAAATTCAAGACGCAAATATTTGGAATTATCCTTATCGACCATTTCGGCATAATCGCCACCAACACCTTGCCACTGACCAAATGAAGTCGAAATCAAACCTGCCGTATCCAGCACGTTCATCACAAGGCTACCCTGATAGCTGGTTTCTTTGCCGGCCATATTCAACGCCGCAATCCGGCCATGATCGACAGACGTCGGCTGAATGGCGTGAACGGACCATCCTCCAGAAAAATCCGGTCCCTGAGCACAGTCACCAGCCGCATAAATATCAGCAATGGAACTTTGCAGATGTTCGTCGACACGGATGCCGTCTTCAATCTCGATACCGCTACCGTCAAGAAATCCGGTGTTTGATTTTACACCGGCGGCAACAACAACCAGATGCGCCGGTATCTGATCGCCATTATCAAGATCGACAAACAACGTGTCTTCATCGCCTTCGCTGCGGGATTCGACTTTTGTAACCCGCGTAGAGGTCAGCACATTTATGCCCTTGGAAATGCACCAGTCCTTGATCATGCCGCCAGCGGTCTGGTTCATCATTCTTGGTACCATACGGTCCTCGGCTTCAACCACTGTCAAATTCACACCACGCGCGACCAGAGATTCAAGAATAATGCAGCCGATAAAACCGGCCCCCATCAAGGTGACATGCGCCCCTTCATGCGCCAGTTCTATGATTTTGCGGGCATCTTCCAGGGTCCAGCAGTGATGTACGCCCGGCAGGTCAAGCCCCGGAACCGGCGGTTTGATCGGGCTGGCACCAGTGGCGATCAGTAGTTTTGAATAGGACTGGGTTCCGCCACCCGCAAGTTTTAACTCGTGTGCCTCTGGTAAAACACTTTCCACGGTTGCCTGAACATATTTGATGCCGAGGGCGTCATAATGGCCTTCTGATTTTCGCAGATAGGTCCCGGACTCTTCAATGTTGCCGGTCAGATAATAGGGAATGGCCATGCGTGAATAAGGCGGCGCATCTTCATCACCGACAAGAATGACTTCGCTGCCCGGATCGGTTTTTACCAGGGTTTCCGCTGCCACAACACCTGCGGGGCCAGCACCAACGACGACGTAGGTCATGATCCACTCCTCAACATACTTTGGTTTTTATCATAAAAAAATTATGGGGCACCGTTTTCGTTTGTGAAAACGGTGCCCCAAAACAATGGTTACTGAACCGACAACCTAGAGGGCTATGCGACTCAGTGTTTCGTTTGTTGGCACCCCGTCAGCGGTCCAGCCACGCGCTTCGTAGTACGCGGGCAGCATCTTGTCGAGGCCACAGACCTTGCCTTCAGCAGGACCCGTTTTTGCCGCATCTTTCAGCAGACGCGCCGGAAGGTTGTCATCCTTTCCGGTGAACCCGGCGTCCAGATTGTATTTACGTTCCAGATTCCAGATCCGTTCACCGGCTGCCATCAGATTTTCAACTGACCAGTCACCTTCACAAGCGGCATCGATTTGCGGACCAATGTCGTCCATCGACCAGGCAAAGGTTGTGAACACACAAATACCGGCTGAATCGACAACTGCCGTCGCATCCTGGAAGGCCATAACCAGACCGGCCTTGCCATCTGTTTCCAGTGGATCGGTTTTTTCCGGGATACCCAGAATTTCCGATGCCACGGTATAGCTGCGAAGATGACACGCACCGCGGTTGGACGTGGCATAAGTCAGCCCCATGCCTTGAATACCGCGCGAATCATAGGCTGGGAACTCCTGACCTTTGACCGACATGGAGAGTTCCGGGCGACCGTGCTTTTCGCACAGCAACTTCGAGCCCAAACCGATTTCCGCACCAAAGCCCTCACCCTTGCCACAAAGTTCGGCAAGTTCGGTCAACGCTTCCGCAGAACCGAAATTAAGAGCAATACCACCCGTATCCTTGTCGGTGATCGTGCCGTCTTCAAACATTTCCATGGCCGCACCGACCGTGGCGCCAAATGAAATCGGATCATACCCCTGTTCATTACAGATGAAGTTGGCAAACGTCAGCGCATCAAGGTCATTGACACCTGTTGCAGCTCCCAATGCCCACGCCGCTTCGTATTCCAGTCCACCGGATGCTTTCTGGTATTCCGGACGATCCTTGACCGTGTAGTGGGTACGATCAATGGTCGACACACGCCCGCAGGCAATGGTGCAACCAAAGCAGGCCGCATTGGTTACCAGATTGGGCTTGCCATCGGATTCACGTGGTTCCGCCATGGCTTCCGCCGAAATGTCGCTGGCACCATCAAATTGAACGTCGCGGTGGTTGCGGGTTGGTAACGCCCCGGTTTCATTGATCACATTCATCAGAACCTGGGTTCCAAACGCGGGCAATCCTTCTCCAGTCACCCCGTTTTCGGCAAGGACGGCTTTGCCGGCAGCAGCAGCGGACATGAACGCCGACGCATCATCCACACCAACACCCTTGGTTCCACGAATGGCGACAGCTTTCAGGTTTTTCGAACCCATGACCGTGCCAACGCCGGAACGTCCGGCTGCGCGGTCCATGTCATTGACGACACAGGCAAACTTGACGCCCTTTTCTCCGGATATACCAATTGAGGCAACACGCAGGAGCGGGTCCTGATGTTTTTTCTTGATTCCCTCTTCCGTATTCCAGACCGATGTGCCCCAGTATTCGGAAGCATCAAGAAGTTCGGCGCTGTCGTTGTTGATCAGCAGATAAACCGGATTGGCGGCTTTGCCCTCAAAAATGATCATGTCGTATCCGGCGTTTTTCATTTCATTGCCGAAGAATCCACCTGAATTCGAACACGCAATAGCCCCCGTCAATGCGCCTTTGGTGACCACGGAGTAACGGCCAGCCGTCGAAGCACAGGTGCCGGTCAACGGACCGGTTGCCATGATCATTTTGTTATCAGGCGACAGCGGATCAACTTTCGGGTCGGTTTCTTCAACCAGATATTTGGTCGCAAGACCGCGCTGCCCAAGATATTTGCTCGCCCACTCCATATTGAGCGGTTCGTTTGTGCATGTGCCAGCCGTCAGGTTGACGCGCAGGATATTTCTAGCCCAAGCCATAATTCGTCTCCCTCTACCTTCTATGCTTCTGCCTGTACGGCGGAATCTGTTTTTGCGGCCCATGAACGCATTTTGTCGAGCCCGGTCCAGTCGGCGTCAACAAATGTGATTGCATCTGTCGGACAGGCTTTCGCGCATTCCGGCTCACCTTCACAGAGATCACACTTGATGACCTTGCCGGTGGCTGAATTATAATTGATGGTGCCGAATGGGCAGGCAATGGTGCAAACCTTGCAGCCGACACACAATGTATCGGAAACAATCTTGGCACCCGTTGCGCCGTCTACAGAAATCGCGTCAACCGGGCACGCATGCATGCACCAGGCCTCATCGCACTGTGTACAAGTGTAGGGAACATAACGACCCTGATCATGAAAATTGAAGACCTTGATCCGTGATTTGGACGGATTGAAAACGCCCTCGTTATCATACGAACAGGCGAGTTCACACTGAAGACAACCTGTGCACTTGCCCGGATCGATACTTAGAGATTTCTGCATAATTAATACCCCGTGTTAAATGACTTACGGGGGAAGTGAGCACATACTCAGAAAACCACAGACGACGCCTTTCGGCCTTCGCGTCTGGTTCGCGTTCCTCCCCGTATTTGACTGCCTGCCCTGTAGGCAAAGCTTACTTCCATATAACCACGGATCAGCTTGCCGAGGGGAGTCTTTTTTTCCTTTTTTCGGTGATCGGGTAGCATTATATCGCTGACCCGAAAAGATTGCCTGAATGGGCACTTAAATCGCGATCCGCAACATGCTTGCATCATGAAAACAGGAGCGAACAAATGGCATCCAATCAAGCGATTCCCACCATCCAGGCCGATAATGCTCGTACACGGGTAACGGAATGGCGCTTTTTGCCCGGCGCAGCAACAGGATGGCACCGTCACGAAATGGATTACGTTGTCGTACCGATGACCAATGGAAACCTCAAGCTGGTTGACGGAGAAGGCAACGAAACCGTCGCAGAACTGTTCAGCGGGCAGTCTTATTTTCGCCAAGCCGGGGTCGAACATGACGTCATCAACATCAATGATCATGAGTTCGTATTCGTCGAGATCGAGTTCAAATAAGCTCGCCCTTAGCCACAATCATGGACAGTGCAGGCTCAATTGGACTAATTGATAAAATCAGATATCTTTGCGCCGATTACCTTACGCAATATAGGGTTTTAAGAGATGATCGAGTTCGGCGAATTTCGCAACTTTCACCACGCAATTACGTTGCTTGGCATGTCGGGCGTCGGCAAGACCTTTCTGTCGACCGAACTTCGCCATTCCGACAACTGGTTCCATTATTCCGCCGACTACCGGATCGGAACCCGCTACCTCTCCGAACACATCCTTGATAACGTCAAATTCAAGATCATGCAGATGGGCGATCAGTTTGTTGCCCAATTGCTGAAATCCGACTCGATTTATATCAATCACAACATCTCCGTCGACAATCTTGAACCGGTCTCAACCTTTCTTGGCATGTACGGTGACGCTGGAGAAGGCGGGTTGGACAAAGCGACCTTCCTTGAGCGTCAGGATCTCTACCGTCTGGCTGAAATTGAATCGATGAAGGATGTCGGGCATTTTATTCGCAAGGCCTGGAACATTTATCAGTGTCAGAATTTCATCAATGACGCCAGCGGCAGTCTGTGTGAAATTGCCGACCCGGATGACGATGATGACCCCGTGCTTCAAGCACTCAATGAAGAAACCATGATCCTCTACATTGAAGCGGATAACGAGGCTGAGCAGAAACTTCTGGAACGCGCCAGAACGGACCCCAAGCCCATGTTCTACAATCCTGCATTCATTCTTCCGGGACTTGAAGGCCGACCGGAGGACGGTGCCGGTGTTTCACCTTTCGACTTTGCCCGCCCACTGTTTCCGGAACTGCTGAAGTTCAGAAAACCGCGTTATGCGGCAATTGCCGACAAATACGGCTTTACAATCGGTGTTCACGACCTATTTCACTCAGACGACAATGGTGTTCCTGATGCCAATGGTGTCCTGAAAAATATTTTCGCTGCTATCACCCGCCAAATTGCCGGTGACAAAGTCCGCGAACAACGTTTTGAGAGATATCTGGGAATCTGTAGCAAACGCCAGCAGAGCCGCACCTAGATCACCAGAAGACGGACCCGGAGCTCCCATGCCGATCAAAATCCCAGAAAATCTGCCTGCCCATAAAATTCTGGAAGATGAAGGCGTACTGGTCATCAAGGATGCCGATGCCGTGCGTCAGGATATCCGACCTTTACGCATCGCCATCCTCAATCTGATGCCGGAAAAAATAAAAACGGAAACGCAGCTGGCCCGCGTGCTTGGATGCAGTCCGTTGCAGATTGAAGTCACCCTGATTGCACCATCATCCTATGTGCCGAAAAATACATCACGCGAACACATGCTTGATTTCTATCATCCATGGACGGAAATCCGCGACCAGAAGTTTGATGGATTGATTATCACTGGTGCACCGATCGAAAAAATGGAGTTTGCAGACGTTGATTACTGGGATGATCTCAGTGATCTGTTTGACTGGACGCTGGGCAATGTGCACGGGCTGTTCAACCTTTGCTGGGGCGCACAAGCCGCGTTGCATCATTTCTACGGTATCCCGAAATATCTGCTGCCGGCCAAGCGCTTTGGCGTTTATGACCATCGCGTGCTCGATCATACGTCGCTGCTGACCCGTGGTCTGAATGATGTCATCCCGGTGCCGACGTCGCGCCACACGGAAAATCACCGGGCGGACATCGAACCGTTCGCCAACCTTGAAATCCTGATGGAATCGGATGAAGCCGGGATTTGTCTGGTCCATGACCGCAAACTTCATCATGTCCACATGTTCAATCATCTGGAATATGACCTGCGCACACTGAACGACGAATACAGCCGCGATGCCAGCAAGGGCGAAGAGATCAACGTGCCAGCCTACTATTTTCCGGACGACGACCCGACAAAAACGCCGCTCAATACCTGGCGTTCAAGTGCGCACCTGTTGTTTGGTAACTGGCTGAATTACCTGTACCAGACAACCCCCTACGACTTACAGAAAATTGGTGATGACCGAACACATGATTTCGATCCGAGCCAACCGCGCAGCAGGCCCGGCGAACGGATTGACTGATCCATTTAAACATCAGACGAGCATCAAAGCCGTTTGCTCATGTGAACGCGAAGATATTCATCGTCACCATGTTCGGGAAGTGCTTTCCGGGTAATTTGAAATCCGTGCCGGGTATAAAGACGCAACAGGTGTGTCATCACTTCTGCCGTCTGCAAGGTTAGGACCTTGACCTGCTCCCGCCGCGCCATCTGTTCAATATGCCCGAGAAGCCAACTGCCAATCCCTTCTCCCTGCCGGGCCGGGTCGACACCTAACTGACCGATTTCCAGTTCATCGTTCTGGCGGGTTGTTGTAACCACGCCCATGATCTCGGCACCAGCAAGACCGACATAAACATCGCCATTGCCTATCGCCTCCTCCAGCCACGGATACGGCCCCGCAGTCGGCCCACCGTCCAGTTTGATAACATAGGGCGTAAACGCCGCCGTCATCAAACGATCAATCGCAGCATGATGAGATTGATCGGCCCTGGAAAATTTGAGCGTTGCCTCTGATTCCATAATTCAGTTTGTCCTGGCTATCCGGACTCTTTCCCAATTTCTGCTGGTAGCCGGTCAAGGGCTTCCAGGATAGGGCGGATCCGGGCCATTTTAGTATCGCTCATGAAACGCCCGAAAACCATGGCCTTGCTGATTTCCAGCCAACCGATCCAGCGTTGGTCGCCGGGGCCATTTTCAACCTTGCGCGTCCAGGCCCACCACATGGCATTGCCCCAGACAAGACAAGGGATCAGCCACAGCGACAGCACGCCCAGGATGATCCAGAAAAACGGATTTGAAGTTGTATTGGCGATCACAGCAGTTCCTCCTTTGACGACAGGTCAAGACGATAGCGTGCCACCACACCTTTGCAATCCATGAAAAGGCCGGGATCAAAAACCCCGGCCTTTTTGCTAACGCTTGTCGCTTAAAATTGCATCGCCTTAACCATAACCACATGCTCCAGCGCGCAGATATCATCGATCAGGGATTGATCGGGTGAGCCATCAATCTCGATCAGGGCAATGGCATCGCCACCTTCCGAGGCGCGACCCAGGCTGAACGTCGCGATATTGACTCCCGCATCACCCAGCGTTGTCCCCAGCGCGCCAATAAAACCGGGTTTGTCCTGATTGGTAATAAACAGCATGTTCGGTCCAAGATCGGCGTCGATGGTGATGCCCTTGACCTCGACAATGCGCGGGTCCGTGCCATTGAACAGGGTTCCGGCGATGGATCGCGTCTGGGTCTCTGTTTTGACCGTCACCTTGATCAGGGTCTGGTAGGCGCCGGAGGATTCGCTCGTGACCTCACTGAGCTTGATATTGCGTTCCTTGGCAATCACTGGTGCCGACACCATATTGACGCCTTCCATCAACGGTGCCAACAGGCCCTGCAGGATCGCTGCCGTCAGCGGCTTGGTGTTCAGTTCGGCCACCAGACCATCGTATTCGACGGTGATTTCCTCATAAGCCGTTTTTGTCGCCTGCCCGGCAAAACTGCCAAGCTGTTCGGCAAGCTTCATATAAGGACGCAGCTTCGGTGCTTCTTCAGCACTGACGGAGGGCATGTTCAGGGCGTTGGTCACCGCCCCGTTCAGCAGATAGTCGGCCATCTGTTCGGCAACCTGTTCGGCAACCTTTTCCTGAGCCTCCGTTGTTGCCGCACCCAAGTGCGGTGTTGCCACCAGATTCTCCATACCAAACAGGATATTGTCTGTTGCCGGTTCACTGGAAAACACGTCGAGCGCCGCACCGGCAACCTTGCCCGATTCCAGTCCGGCCTTGAGGTCCTCTTCAACAACCAGCCCGCCGCGCGCGCAGTTTACGATCCGCACCCCGTCTTTCATTTTGGCGATAGCATCGGCATTGATGATGTTCTTCGTCGCATCGGTCAGCGGCGTGTGCAGGCTGATAAAATCAGCACGGGCAAACAGCTCGTCCGTATCGACTTTTTCAATACCCAGGTCTTCGGCCCGTTCCGGTGAAAGATATGGATCGTAGCCGATGACCTTCATCTTCAAACCCTGGGCACGATCAGCGACGACGGAGCCGATATTGCCGCAGCCGATAATCCCCAGCGTCTTGCCCATCAACTCAACCCCCATGAAGCGGGATTTTTCCCACTTTCCAATGTGGGTCGAGGCATTAGCCTGCGGGATTTGCCGGGCCACCGCCATCAGCAGGGAAATCGCGTGTTCGGCTGTGGTGATGGAATTGCCGAACGGTGTGTTCATAACGACGATACCGCGCCCGGTCGCCGCTGCGATATTGACGTTATCAACGCCGATTCCGGCCCGACCAATCACTTTCATATTGGTCGCGGCTTCGAGGATTTCCGGGGTCGCCTTGGTTGCCGAGCGGATGGCAAGGCCATCATAGTCGCCAATGCAGGCTTTCAGCTCTTCCGGCGACATTCCGGATTTTACATCAACTTCAATTCCGCGGGCCTTGAAAACGTTTTCGGCAAGCGGGCTCATTTTGTCAGAGATAAGTACTTTTGGCATGATCTGGTCCTTTTTCAGGCGGCGTTGGCAAATTCGGATTCAAGACAGGCGAGGCCCCATTCAATCCACGGGAACAACGCGTCAAGGTCCGACGTCTCGACCGTCGCACCGGCCCAAATCCGCAACCCCGCCGGAGCATCCCGGTAAGACCCGATGTCATAGGCAACACCTTCCTCATCCAGTATCGCAACCAGACGCTTTTCCGCCGGACCCTGCTGATCTTCGGCCAGGGCCGTAAACCAGGGTGCGGTGATTTTCAGGCAGACCGATGTTGGTGAACGGAAAACGTCATCTGTTGCCAAAAATTCAACATTGTCTGTTGCCTCAACCCAATTGTTCACCGCCGCCATGTTACGGGTCGTGCGTTGAACCAACTCAGGTTGACCGCCAATGCGCGCCGCCCAGTTCAGCCCGTCAAGGGCATCTTCAACGGCCAGCATGGATGGGGTATTGAGGGTTTCGCCCCTGAACACACCATCAATCAGCTTGCCGCCTTTTGTCAGGCGGAAGATTTTTGGCAACGGCCAGGCCGGTGTGTAGGTTTCAAGGCGTTCGACCGCGCGTGGGCTCAGGATCAGCATCCCGTGCGCCCCTTCCCCGCCCAGCACTTTCTGCCAGGAATAGGTTACGACATCCAGTTTGTTCCACGGCAGGTCCATCGCGAAAGCCGCAGACGTCGCGTCGCAAATGGTCAACCCTTTTCGGTCAGCGGCAATCCAGTCACCATTGGGGACCCGAACACCGGAAGTCGTGCCGTTCCAGGTGAACACCACATCGCGATCAAAATCGACTGCATCAAGATCCACCAAGTCGCCATAATCAGCGTTGAGGACACGAACATCATCAAGCTTGAGCTGTTTCTGGACATCGGTGACCCAACCGGAGCCGAAACTTTCCCAGGCCAGCATATCAACGCCACGCGCGCCAAGCAGTGACCACAGTGACATTTCGACCGCGCCGGTGTCTGACGCCGGAACGATGCCGATCAGGTAGTCATCGGGCAAACCGAGAACCTGTCTGGATTTATCAATAACGGACTTCAACCGGTCCTTGCCGATTTTCGCACGATGCGAACGGCCAAGAACGGCATTATCAAGGGCATCCAGCGACCAGCCAGGTCGTTTTGCACAGGGTCCTGACGAGAAATTGGGATTGGCCGGCCGAAGGGCCGGTTTTGCAGGAATATTCATTTTTTCTCCTTCCTTGCAGAAGGGCGCAACCCGTTGGGGGGTTGTGGCCCACCGCCCTTATAGGGACGATGCTGCACCGCGTCAACCGTGTTGCAGTGCAATAATTTTATTCTTCAACATCAGACAGTCATCAGCGGTTCCCTTGTCGCACTTCTCCAATATCTGAAATTCGCCGCTCCACAATGAACTGCGGGAGTTCCAATTTTTTAGAATATCCGCTAGCGTCCAGCCAAGATATCAGATTAGACAAATGAACAACGCCATTAGTGACAGAACCGATGACAGATCAATCACCATTTGCACCGCCCGTCACCTTCATGTCGGTTCCCTATGCCGAGACTGCGGAAAATTCACGGGTCGCTGTATTTGGTGTACCGTTTGACTGTGGCACGTCGGCGGATCGTATTGGCGCGCGTCATGGTCCAAATGCCATTCGCCAGCAATCGTTGATGCTTGGCGCTTATCACTCACGTTACCCCGGCATTGACCTTGTGAAAGCCCACAACCTTGTCGACTTAGGGGATGTCAGCGTGACTCCAGGTGTCGTCGACAGTTCATTTGTGGCGATTGAAAAGGCCAGTCGGACGGTCAGCGAAGACGGGGCAATTCCCCTGACTTTTGGCGGCGACGGGGCCATGAGCCTGCCCCAGCTCCGCGGTCTGGCTTCGGTCTATCCTGATCTGGTCTGCCTGCATATTGATTCGCACACCGATACCTATCCGGGCAAGCCGTCCGACCCAAGTCCCTACACCACGGCAACCACCTTTCATCGTGCCGCCGAAGAAGGCGTCATCGATCCGGTGCATTCGATACACCTCGGATTTCATGGCGACTCATCAATCGCCAATGCCGTCCAGCCGGCACATGATCTCGGGTACGGTGTGATCACGCTGGACGAAATGTTGGCCAGCGGAATTGAATATACAATTTCTAGTCTGCTCCCGGTCCTTGCCGATCGCCCGACCTATATCTGCTTTGACATGGATATCTTCGATCCGTCATGCGCGCCCGGCGTCTGCACACCGACCTGGGGTGGCCTGAATGCCCGGGAAGGCCTGCACCTGATCCGCCAGCTTGAAAACCTGAACATCGTCGCGGTTGACATCAATACCGTCAGCCCGCCACACGACCCCGGCAATATGACTGCATGGCTGGCGGCAACCGTTGCTTATGAGTTTTTAGCTGTATTGCTGGCGAACGAACACAACCTGCCCTGATCTGGGGCCAAATCGACCCCAACTTTCAAGCCTGCGGCCAATAACATATTCGATTTTTGTAAAATGTTGTTGGCTTATGATGTAAATGTTTTGCTAAAACTGATTTGTTCGTCAAAGGTGCTGTAACCGATTGATCTGATCCACAGGAGTTCGACCCCATGTCCAAACTGGTCCCGCCCCACGCCAGCGATTCCCTTAAACC